>JBFGLK010000072.1:0-9627 GCA_041576195.1 Promineifilaceae bacterium (SeqCode) | reverse complement strand
GTGCCCTGGCACCGGGTGATCAACAGTCAGGGCCGGATCAGCATCGTCAATCGCGAACACGGGGCCGAGGAGCAGGCGCGCCGCCTACGCGCGGAAGGCGTGCCGGTAGACGACACTCTCCGTGTCGACATCGAGGCCTACCTCTGGGAGGGCCTCCACTGGATGGAGATCGACGACATCATCGGCGCCTGAAGTCGCGGCCCGGTTGCGCGGGCGGCGACGGCGCGGATGGCCAGTCGTTTGAGGGGGAGTCGACAGATGCGCTACAATGCGCGGTGTGAAGCTGATCATCCAGATTCCATGCCACAACGAGGCCGATACCCTGCCGGCCACCCTGGCGGATCTGCCGGTTGCGCTGCCAGGCATCGCCACGATCGAGACCCTGGTCATCGACGACGGCAGCAGCGACGACACGGCGGCCGTGGCGAAGGCGCTGGGCGTCGAACACGTCATCCGGCACCCGGAGAACCGCGGCCTCGCCCGCGCCTTCCAGGCGGGTCTCGAGGCCAGCCTGCGCCTGGGCGCGGACATCATCGTCAATAGCGACGCCGATCACCAGTACCCGGGACGATTTATCGCGGATCTCGTTAGCCCCATCCATGCCGGCAAAGCCGATATCGTCATCGGCGATCGCCAGATCGAGCGCAACCCCTACTTCTCGCCGGGGAAGCGACGCCTGCAGCGGCTCGGAAGCTGGGTGGCCCGCACGGTGAGCAGCACCAGCGTCCCGGACACGGTCAGCGGCTTTCGCGCCTATTCGCGCGAGGCGGCGCTGCGCCTGAACGTGCTCAGCCGCTTCAGCTACACGCTGGAAACCCTGATTCAGGCGGGTAAGATCGGCCTGACCGTGCTCAGCGTGCCCATCGAGACTAACCCCCCTACCCGACCGTCCCGCCTGCAACGGAGCACCTGGCATTTCGTCAAGGCGCAAGCCAGCACGATCCTGCGCGTTTACGCCTTCTATGAGCCCTTGCGCACCTTTAGCTACCTGGCGGCGCCCTTCCTGGCGGCCGGGTCGATCCTGCTGCTGCGCTTTCTCTATTTCTACGCCTTCACCGATCAGCGGGGCGTCGGCCGCTTTGCGCAATCGGTCACGATTGGCACGGGGCTCCTCCTCGTCGGCATCCTGATCTTGCTCTTCGGCATCCAGGCCGACATTGCCGGCAAGCACCGCCAGCTGACCGAGGAGGTCCTCTACCACTTGAAGAAGCGCGATCTGGCCAGCCCATCGCTGTCGGCAGGCCGCCAGACGGAGGAACCCACCCATGACGACCCCACTCTCTGATCTGCCCTTGCAGGCGGCGACCCGCGCTTTCCTGGCCCGCGAGCGGCACCGCCTGCTCGTCGGGGGCGAGTGGATTGACGCCGCCGACGGCCAGACCTTTGCCACGTTGAACCCGGCCACCGGCCGACCCCTGGGCGAGGTCGCGCTGGCCGGCATCGGCGATGTCGACGCGGCCGTGGGCGCCGCCCAGGCCGCGCTGGCCGGCGAGTGGGGACGGCTCAGCGGGGCCGATCGCGGCGTCTTGCTCTGGCGCCTGGCCGACCTGGTGGAGGCCCATGCCGACGAGCTGGCCGAACTAGAGACGCTCGACAACGGCAAGCCGCTACGCGTGGCCCGGCACGGCGATATTCCGGCAGCGGTCCGTCACTTCCGCTACTACGCGGGCTGGGCCGGAAAGATCGAAGGCAGCACGATCCCGGTCTCACATCCCAGGCAGCTGGTCTACACGGTGCGCGAGCCGATGGGCGTGGTCGGCCTGATCATCCCCTGGAACTTCCCGCTGCTCATGGCCGCCTGGAAGCTGGCGCCGGCGCTGGCTGCCGGCAACTCGACCCTGCTCAAGCCCGCCGAGCAGACCCCCCTGACCGCCTTGCGTCTCGGCGAGCTGGTCGGCCAGGCCGGCTTCCCCGCCGGCGTGGTGAACATCCTGACCGGGCCCGGTCGGCCGACGGGTGCGGCCATCGTCGCGCACATGGCCGTCGACAAGGTGGCTTTCACCGGCTCTACCGCCGTCGGGCGCCAGATCATGGCCGCCGCGGCCGGTAGCAATCTCAAGCGCGTAAGCCTGGAGTTGGGCGGGAAATCGCCCAACGTGATCTTCGCCGACGCAGATCTGGACCGCGCCGTCAAAGGTGCGCTGTGGGCGATCTTCAGCACGGCCGGCCAGGAATGTGTCGCCGGCTCCCGCCTTTTCGTCGAGCAGCCCGTCTACGGGCAGGTCCTGGCTGGCCTCACTGAACAGGCCGAACGCCTGCGCGTCGGCTCCGGCTTCGACCGGGTTCACCTCGGGCCCGTGATTTCGGAGGCGCAACTTGAGCGCATTCTGGGCTTTGTGGCCGACGGCCGGGAGCAAGGGGCGGAGCTCGTCACCGGCGGCAGCCGCCTGGGCGGGGAACTGGCGGGCGGGTACTTCCTGCCCCCAACCATCCTCTCCCACGCCGATGACTCCCTGGCGCTCGTGCGCGAAGAGATCTTCGGGCCGGTGGCCGCGATCACCTCGTTTGCCTCGTGGGACGAGCTCGTGGCCCGGGCCAACGACACGCGCTATGGGCTGGCGGCCGGCGTTTGGACGCGCGACGTCAGTCGCGCCCACCGCTATGCCTCGGCCATCCAGGCGGGCACCGTGTGGGTGAATGGCTACGGTCTCTTCGATGCGGCAGCGCCGTTCGGCGGCACCAAAGAAAGCGGCTTCGGCCGCGAGATGGGGAGAGAGGCGCTCGAGCTCTACACGCAGGTCAAGACGGTCTGGGTCGGGCTTTAGCCGGCCCGGCCATCGCGCCGGGCGAAGTAGTCGGCCACGGCCTCGGAATGCAATAGGAAGGCGAGGGGCCCAGGCTGAAGCAGCACGTGACGCTCGGGCGTTTCATACGATGGCGTGAAGGGCGGGAGCTCCCCTTCCCAGGGCGGCGCCAGGCAGAAGATGAGGAGGGTGCCGTCGGGCGCGCTGCGCAAGCTGTAGATCTGTAGCTGAGCCGGGTCGATGGCCACCTGCGTCTCCTCGAATAGCTCGCGCGCCGCCGCCTCCTGCCAGGTCTCCTGCAGTCCGAGGAATCCGTCGGGCAGGCAAAGCTCGCCTCGCCCCGGCTCTATCCCCCGCCGCACGACGAGTAGCCCCGCGCCGACCGGCAGCAGGACGACGGCCACCGGCACCGGGTTGCGAAAGGTGTATTGTCCACACTGCCGGCAATGGCGAGGCCAGCCGAGCTGGACAAAACGCGTGCCGCAATACGAGCAGTAGCGATGAGGTTGGGGATTGGGATTGCTCATCGGCGACGCCTCCTCGCTGTCTTGTTGCGCTGGCGCCCCATTCGCCCTCCATTCTGCCGCGATTGTCGTCGCTTGGCAACGATTTCACCCAGAGCATTGGCTCGTTGTTATGTCAATGACGAACTGCGTCATGATGTATTGCTAATTGTTTTTGCGCCAGCTATACTCTTAGCGAAGGTCAACGGTGTCGTTGGCCGCAGCCAGGCAGGCGGGCAGCGTCTCCCCGGCGCCAGGAGCGTCCTCACCGCGCTTGACAGTCGCCAGAACAGTCGGCCACCATCCTGGCATACCACTCCCAATCTCGCCTTTCAAGGAGAATCTCGATGATCCCACCCAGCCCCGAGAAGCCCTGGCTGAAGATGTACGACCAGGGAGTGCCCCATTCGCTGGATCTTCCCGAGCACACGATTCACGATTTCCTGATTCAGGCCGCCCGAAACCATCCGGACAACACGGCCATCGTCTTCAAAGGGACGCGCCTCAGCTATCGGGAGCTCGACGAGCTCACCGACGCCATTGCGGCGGCGTTGGTGGCGCATGGCTTCGAGAAGGGCGACCGGGCCATGATCTACATGGCCAACTCGCCCCAATTCGTCATCGCCTACTATGGCATCCTCAAAGCCGGTGGCATCGTCATCGCCACCAACCCTCTCTACAAGGAGATGGAGCTGGAGCACCAGCTCAAAGACTGTGGCGCCGAGACGGTGTTCGTCTGGACGGCCACGTACGCACTGCTCAAGCGCGTGGTCAACGGCGGCGGCACCAACGTCAAGCGGATTATCGTCACCAATATCAAAGAGTATTTGCCCGCACACCTGCGCCTGCTCTTCACGCTGCTCAAAGAAAAGAAAGGGGGCCACTACGCCGAGCTGGAGCCGGGCGACATGTGGTTCCAGGACTTCCTGGCTGCCGGCAAGCGCTCGCCGAAGCCGACCGTGGACGTCAGCCCCGACGATCTCGCCCTCTTCCAATACACCGGCGGGACGACCGGCGTCTCCAAGGGCGCGGTCGGGACACACCGCAACGTCGTCTCCAACGTCTACATGGCCGGGGCCTGGCTGACCAACCTGACCTCGCATGGCAAGGAAGTGACGCTGCTGGCGCTCCCCCTCTTCCACGTCTACGGCATGATTGGCGGCATGCACCTGACGGTGTCGCTGGCGAGCATGATGGTCCTGATCCCGGATCCCCGCGATCAGAAGGACGTGCTCGGAAGCATCATCAAATATCGCCCGACGCTCTTCCCCGGCGTGCCGGCCATGTACGTGGCCATCAACAACAACCCGGACGTGGCTGCCGGCAAGTACGACCTCTCATCCATCCAGGTCTGCCTCTCCGGCGCGGCGCCCTTGATGATGGAGACCAAGGAGAAGTTCGAGAGCCTGACGGGCGCCAAGCTGGTCGAGGCGTTCGGCCTGTCCGAGGCGCTGGTGGCCACGCACGTCAATCCGCTGGATGGCGAGGTGCGGGCGGGCTCGATCGGCATCCCGCTGCCCAACGTGGATGCGCGCATCGTCGACGCCGAGGAGGGCGAGAAGGTGCTCGGCGTGAATGAGATCGGCGAGCTGGTCATCAGCAGCCCATCCCTCATGCAGGGCTACTGGCAGATGCCGACCGAGACGGATAACACGCTCCGCGACGGCTGGCTGTTCACGGGCGACATCGCCCGCATGGACGAGGACGGCTACTTCTACATTGAGGACCGCAAGAAGGACATGATCATCGCCGGGGGGTATAACATCTATCCCCGCGAAGTGGAAGAGGTGCTCATGAGCCACCCAGCGGTAAAGGAAGTGGCGGTGGCCGGCATCAAGGACCCGGAGCGCGGTGAGTCGGTCAAGGCCTGGGTCGTGAAGAACCCGGGCGACGCGACGACCGAGCGCGAGCTCATCGACTGGAGCAAGGGCAAGATGGCCGCCTATAAGTACCCGCGGGTCATCGAGTTTCGCGACGAGCTGCCCAAGAGCGCGGCGATGAAGGTTCTCAAGCGCGAGTTGGTTCAGGAACACTACGAGCGTCACGGCCAGCCGGCCTGATCCGCCCGACCGCGTCGGTAGAAACACAACAGGGCGGCCTATGGGCCGCCCTGTCTTCGTCTCCAGGACCGCTGGGGTTCACGCGCCGGCTGCCGGCAGAGAAAACGAGAACGTGGTCCCTTCCCCCTCACGGCTCTCCACCCACAGCCGGCCCCGGTGCGCCTCGACGATGCTCCGGGCGATCGCCAGGCCGAGGCCGGTCCCCGTGATCGCCTCCGTGTCCGCCGACTGAACGCGATAGAACTTGTCGAACACCAGCGGCAGGCTGGCCGGCGGAATGCCGATCCCGGTATCACTGACGCGGGCAATGACGCTTCCATGGGCCGGCGCGACGCGCACGGTGAGCCGACCTCCCGGCGGAGTGTACTTGATGGCGTTGTCGACCAGGTTGGCCAGCACCTGCCTCAGCCGCGCGGCGTCGCCCAGGACGCGTGCCTCGCCCCCCGCCTCCACGGCTACGTCAAGCGAGCGCGCCTCGATCTGGCTGTACAGGTCGCTGACCACCGAGCGCGCCAGCCGGCCCATGTCAACCTCCTCCGCCTTCAGGTCCAGGCCAGCCTCAATCCGGCCGAGGTCGAGCAGGTCGGTCACGAGGTCATTCATGTGAGCCGCCGTCTCCCGGATGATGGCCAGCGACTCACGTTGCGCCTCGACGAGGGGGCCACCCCGATCGATGAGGTCAGCGGCCAGCGAGACGCTGGCGATCGGGTTCTTGAGGTCGTGCGACACCGTCTCCACAAACTCGTTCTTCATCTGGGCCAGGCCCTTGAGGACGGTCACGTCACGAATGATCAGCGCCGCGCCGACCTCCTCGCCAAACGGGGTCGTGACGTTGACCAGGCTGGCCTGAGCCTGGCGGCCGTCGGGCAAGTCTAGATCCAGGGTCAGGTCTGTGTCTTGCAGCCGGACCAGCTCCCGCAGCGCGGTATCCCGGACGGCCTCGGCCAGTGGCTTGCCGGGCAGAGCCTCGTCGTCCAGCCCGAGCATTTCGCCGCTGGCCGGGTTGGCCAGCAACACGGTCTGGTCCGGGCTGACTACCATGATGGCGTCCTTGGTGCTGGCCAGGACGGCGGCGAGCACGCTGCGCTCGTCTGACAGGCTCTGATAGAGGCGCGACATCTCCAGGGCCGCCGAGAGCCCGGCCGCCAGCAGCGTGCCTACCTGCATGTCTTCCAGATCGTAGACCAGGGCGGACCGGCCGGCGAAGTACAGGGCGCCGATCACCTGCTCTCCCTGGCGCAAGGGCAGCACAAGGGCAGCCCGCCAGCCGTGGCGGCGCCCGATCCCCTCGACGTCTGGCGTCGCCGCCGGGTGTGTGGCCACGTCGTCGCACAGGCTTGTTCGCCCCGTGCGCAGGACGAGGCCGGCCAGACCTTCGTTCAGCGCGTAGCGGCGCGCCGGAATCTCGCTGCCGGCAGCCCCAAAAAGGGCGTGAAGGCGGTACCCCTGGCGATCCGGGTCGAGCAGGCACACAGCCAGGAAGTCAAACGTCAAAACCCGACCGGCTTCCTCGGCCAGCACCTGGAACTGCTGACTGGGCACGGGCGAGGCGGTGAGGGCGATGAGTAGCTCCGCCAGATGGGTCAACCGGTCGTCAAGCTTCATAATGGTACGCACGCCGGCGCCCCAGGCTCGCGTCAGGCGACCTGGGCGACGAGTTGCCGGAGCCCGTCGGCGTCCGGCACCGGGTCGAGCGTGCCCATCGCCACCTGATAGCGAATGACGCCGCGATCGTCTACGATGAACAAGCCCTGCTCCAGCGCCGTCAGGGCGTGATGATGGAGACGGCGCAGGAAGTTGCGATTGGCCGTGTCCAGCCAGATGGCCCGCGCCGTCTGCCCGGATTCGCCGACGTCGGCGGCATGGGCCAGGCTGATGATGGTGCTGCGAGTAGCCTCCAACACGCCGCGGTCGCCCAGACCATAGCGGGCGAACAGACGCTTGTCCGGATCGCATACAAATGGGAACGGGGGCGGCGACGAACCGAAGAACGTCTGGGCGCTCTCGGTCAGATTAGGCGCGATCTGGATCACCTCGATCGCCTGGGCGGTCAGCCTGGCGTAGCCCGCGGCGATCCGGTCCATGTAGCCGCGACAGAATGGACACTGAAAGCCCCGGGAAAACCAGAGGACGACCCGGCAGCGATCGCGAAATGCCGCCAGATCGACCATGCTGCCCTGGATGGAAGGCAACGTGAAGGTCGGCGCGAGCTGGCCGACGAAACGTGGCGCGCCTTCGTGCTCTCCCATATGCCCATTGTAGACGAGATGCCTGGCGCGGTGCAATCGACCCGGGGAGCTTGGCCCCCCAACCTTGTGGCGCGACCTGCCAGGTCGCGTGGCGTGCCGGTGAACCACGGTGGCTCGACTTGTCGGCGTCACGTGGCCTGCCGTTGACCGTCTGGTTATTCGGGCGAAGCGCCCTACAGGAGCAGCCACTTCCGCCAAGACATCGGACGATCGGACGCATCCGGGTAGAATAGGCCTATGGGAACGCTTAATCCAAACATCCCGACTGCCGAGTTGGCCCGCCTCTTGACCGCGGCCGGGCAAAAGCGTGCCGACGTCGGGGTCAAGCTGCTCACGCCTCAGCTGCTCCTGGTCGCCTTCCTCGAAGATCGGGAGAGCGGCGCCTACCGCATACTGGAAACGTTGGCCCGCAAGTTGGGCTTCGACCTGGCCGAGCTGGGCCGCCGCGTGGACATGATGGCTCGCCACACGCCGGGAAAAGACGCTCGCTTCGACTTCACCGACGACTTCGGCAAGCAGGTACCCCTGGCGGATGAGATGCTGGTCGTGCTCGACGAGGGCCTGAGCATCGCCCAGGCTCGGGACGAGCTTAAGGCCGGCAGCGCCCACGCCCTCGCGGCCATGGCCGACATCAAGGTCACCACGTACGGCGCCTTGCAGCGGTTGGGGATCACCCAGGCGGCCGTGGTCGCCCTGCTGGACGAGGTCAGCCAGGAAGGCACGCCGCTCCTGCGCGATTACATCGACGAAGCCCGCCGTGGCGAGGCGCAGCCGCTTTTCCAGCGGGAGCAGCTGCTGCGCGACCTGATGACGCTGCTCTCACTCAGTGGGCGCCGGCACGTGGTGCTCGTCGGGCCGGATGGCGCCGGCAAGCGCAGCCTCGCCCACAGTCTGGCGCAGCTGCTGGCGGAAGGCAAGGGGCCGGACGGCTTCCGCTCCCTGACCCAGATCGCGGAGCCCGCCCTGTTGGAGAACCCGCTCGCCGCCTTGCGGGCCGGCTTGCGCCGCGCCAGCGGCGGTATCCTGCTGGTGCCAGGCCTGGATCGGTTCTTCGCGGATCGCCTGCGCGCGCGCTTCCCGGAGCAGGTCAATCGAGACCTGCACAAGGCGATCCTGGGCCAGGAGCAGGTGATCATCGGCACGGCCACCCCGGCCGCCTTCGAACGATTGGTCCAGGAGCCCATCGTCCGAGAGCATATGCACCGGCTGGACGTGCCGCCGGCCAATCGGGACGAGACGCTGGCCATCCTCACCTTGCGCGATGGGCAGCTGGAGCAAGATTATGGCCTGGTGGTTAGCCGAGAAGCGCTCGAGAAGGCGGTGGCGCTCGCGGATCAGTATCTCAAGATGGACGTATTGCCGGCATCGGCCATCCAGCTCACCGAACGCGCCTGCGCGCTGGTCAAAATGGTCACCGACGAGCACATGGAGACGCTCTACGAGGTCGCCCCGGACGGCCGGGTCGATGCCGAAGACGTTATGGTGGCGGCCAGCCTGATTACGCGCGTGCCGCTGAGCAAGCTCAGCGAGGATGAGTCTGCGCGCTATGCGAATATGGTCGACCACCTGAAGAAGCGCATCATCGGCCAAGAGGAGGCCATCCTCGCCGTCAGCCGTGCCGTCAAGACCGCCCGGGTCGGCCTGCGAAACCCCAAACGCCCGATCGGCTCCTTCCTCTTTCTAGGTCCCAGCGGCGTCGGCAAATCGGAGCTGGCCAAAGCGCTGGCTGAATTCCTCTTCGGCACCGAAGACGCCATGCTCACCCTCGACATGAGCGAGTACCAGGAAGAGGCCAGCCTCAACCGGCTCATCGGCGCCCCGCCCGGCTACGTTGGCTTCGAGGGCGGCGGCCAGCTCACCAACTTCGTCCGCGAGCGCCCCTATACCGTCATCCTCTTTGATGAGGTGGAGAAGGCCCACGCCCGGATCTTCGACGTCTTGCTCCAGGTTCTCGACGACGGCCGTCTGACGGACGGGCAAGGCCGAACAATTGATTTCAAGAATGTGGTTGTGATTCTGACTTCGAACGTCGGCAGCCATCACCTGGCTGCGGTCAGAAATCAGGAAAGCC
>JBFGLK010000071.1:0-9653 GCA_041576195.1 Promineifilaceae bacterium (SeqCode) | reverse complement strand
TCGAGGAGCGCGAGCGGCTGGCCGCGCTGCCGGCAGAGGATCGCTGGCCGTTGCGCCTGTGGTGCGCCAAAGAAGCCGTGGGCAAGGCCACCGGCCTCGGCCTGGCTCAGGGCCCCCTCAGCTTTCACCTCCGCGACCTGGATAGCGCCAGTGGTCAGATCCGGCTTTCTCCGTCGGCCAACATGGTGGCCGCCTATCCCGAGCTGGCTGGCCGGGTATACCAGGCGTACACCGGGCGGGACCACAAGTACGTGATTGCCGTCGCCGTTGATTGAGGTATGCTTGGGTCTATTCGTGAAGCATTGCGCAAACCCGCGTCGACTCCTGCACCTGGAGCCGGTGGCTGCCAACCGCGCCCGACATAAGGAATGAGAGAAAAGCAAGATGAGCGAATCGAAGCCTGAAGTCCTCGCCTACGTGCTGAACCTGCTCCGCGAGCTGGCTGAGGACTGGGACTACGAGGGAGATATCAACGCCGACACGTTGCTCTTCCGCGGTCTGAACCTGCAGTCGCTGGACGTCGTGGTCCTGGGCAACTCCATCGTCGAGTATTACAACAAGCCGATCCCGTATGCCGACTTCCTGGCGGAGATCGGCCAGCGAGAGTTCAACGACGTCTCGGTGTCGGAGTGGGTCGAGTTCACCCATAGCCACATCAACGGAAACGGGGCATGAGCGTCAGGACGCTGTTGATCGGCGTGGACGGGGCGACCTTCACGGTCCTCGACCCGCTCATGGAGGCCGGGCTCATGCCTCGGTTGGCCGGATTGGTGGCTGACGGCGTGCGCGCCGAGCTCCGCACCATTGTGCCGGCATTGACCCCGCCGGCCTGGACGTCGCTCATGACCGGCCGGCGGCCGGGCCATCACGGCATCTTCGACTTCTTCCAGAAGTCGTCGGCGGACAGCGAGAAGATTGAATTCGCCACCCACAAAGACGTGTTGACCCCGACGATCTGGCGCCTGGCAAACGAGGCCGGGTTGTCCGCCACCGTCCTCAACTTCCCGCTCATGGTCCCCGCGCCCGCCCTCAACGGTCACGTCGTCGCCGGCTGGCTCCCGTGGCGGCAGTTGCGTCTGGGTTGTCACCCGAGTGACCTCTATGGCCGGTTGAAGGGGCTGCCCTCGTTCAACGTCCGCGAGCTGGCGATGGATATGGCGCTGGAGGCCAAGGCCACCGAGGGCGCCGCTGAGGAGGAGTTCGAGGAGTGGGTCCGCCTGCACACCCGGCGTGAGGCCCAATGGCTCATGGTGGCCGAGCATCTACTGGAGACCGAGCCGTCTGATCTCTTTGCCGTTCTCTTCGATGGCCCGGACAAGATCGGCCACCTGCTCTGGCGCTATATCGACCCCGGCCTCTGGCCGGCCGCGCCGGATGCCGAAATGGTGCGCATTCGCGATCTTTGCCACGACTACTTCCGGCGGCTGGACGAGGGCATCGGGAGGTTGGTCGACCTGGCCGGGCCGGGCGCCACCGTGATCATCGCCTCTGACCATGGCTTTGGCGCCACCACGGAAGTCTTCCACATCAATACCTGGCTGGCCGAGCACGGCTACCTGGTTTGGCGGGATGACGTCACGCTGAACGACGAGGGTGGCACTCTGGGCATGGGCCACCTCTCCCGCCACATCCACTGGTTTGACTGGGAGCACACGCTGGCCTACGCTTCCACGCCGACGAGCAATGGCATTCACATCGTCGTGGCGTCCGAGCCAGGCGGGCCGGGCGTCCCGCCCGCCGAGTACGAGGCGTTTCGTGCCCGTCTGATGGCCGATCTGCACCGGTTCCGCGACCCGGCCAGTGGCGAACCGATCGTCACGGAGATCCACACGCGGGAAGAGGCGTTCGCCGGGGCGGCCATGGCCCTGGCGCCTGATCTGACGCTGGTGCTGCGGGACGGGGGACTGGTGTCCATCTTGCCGGCAGACGACCCGCTCAAGCCGCGCCCCCAGCCGGAAGGCACGCACAGGCCGCTCGGTGTCTTCATAGCCGCCGGACCGGAGTTTCGGGCCGGCGCCACGGTGGGCGAGCTGTCGATTCTCGATGTCGCGCCGGTGACGCTCTATTGCCTCGGCCTGGGCGTGCCGGCGGACTTCGAGGGGAGGGTGCCGGGGGAGATTCTAGCGCCCCCATACCTGGCCGCCCACCCAGTGGCCCAGGCGCCCGCGACGACGGCGGCGGCGCCCAAGGAGAACGAGGCGGAGGGCGAACTTGACCCAGAGTCTGAATCGGCCCTGCTGGCCCGGCTGATGGAGCTCGGGTATCTCGACTAAAGCGGGAGAGGTAGTCCAGGGTGGAGGCTTCGCGGTGGCTACGCTCCCGCGCCGGTTCGCGCCCTGGGTGGAGGTCTGACTTGTCCAAGATTCACGTCAACGACATCGAAGTACATTACTGGCAGGTCGGCGACGGCCCAGACGTCGTCATGGTCCACGGGTTGCTGGGCAACCTGGCGGTATGGCACCTGCGCATGGTTCCCCTGATGCGCGGCGACTACCGGCTACTCACCCTGGATATGCGGGGCCACGGCTTTACGACCCGCACGCCCACTGGCTACACGACGCGGGAGCTGGCCGGCGATCTTGGCGGGCTGTTGGACACGCTGGGCATCGAGCGGGCGCATCTGGTCGGTCACAGCTTCGGCGCGGATGTTTGCCTCCACTACGCCATTCTCAATCCAGACCGCGTGGACAAGCTGGTACTTGTCGAGCCCGGACTGGCTGCTCTGGTCCACGAGCGGATGAAGTCGGACTGGGTCGGCTGGGATTTCTGGGTCGACCGCCTGGCTGAGGTCGGGGTCGACGTGCCCAAGGAAAAGCATAGCGACTTCCAGTATCTGTTGAATTTGAGTCTGGACACGCCGAAGTTCTATGGGCCGGCGAAGTCACTCCCGCGCAAGCGGGCGCCGCTGCAGCAGCTGGTGAACGAGACGACGCTTGTCGACGATTATCAGCGCATTGCCGGCATGACACTCGACGTCGTTCGCGACTTCCGCCACCCCGTCCTGCTCGTCTACGGCACGGACACCTACTTCATGGGCACCTACGATTACCTGCGCGACGCCTGGCCACATGCCAAGTCGATCATGCTGCAGGGTGGCGGACACTTCGGCCCGCTGGAGGAGCCGGAGAAGCTCGTCGAAATCATGGACGACTTCTTCAGGGCGCCCAGCCCGGCATTCGAGGCGAAGAAAGGGACAGGCGATTGAGCCCGGTATGAGCGAGCCGGCCGACGCCATCCTGATCACCGGTGCCGGCACCGGTCTGGGCCTCGAGATGTCCTTGCACCTGGCGGCGCAGGGCTATCGCGTCTTTGCCACGATTCCGCTGGACGAGCAACGAGCCCACGTGGCGGGCGAGGCGGCCGCGCGCGGGGTAACGCTGCGCCTGCTGCTGCTCGACGTCACCGATCCCGCCAGCATCGCTGACGCTGTCACGACGGTGATGGCCGAGCACGGCAACCTGTACGGCCTCATCAACAACGCCGGCATCAGCCTGCGCGGCTACTTCGAGGATTGCGACGACGACGAGATCCGTCGCGTCTACGAGGTCAACGTCTTCGGGGGGATGAACGTGACGCGGGCCGTCCTGCCTCACATGCGGGCCGCCGGGCGTGGCCGAATCATCTTCATCAGCTCCGTCGGCGGGCGCATCGCCTCGATGGCCCGCACCGCCTATTGCTCCAGTAAGTTCGCGGTCGAAGGGTTCGCCGAGTCGCTCTACCAGGAGCTGCTGCCGCTGGGTATCCGCGTCTCGGTCGTGGCACCGGCCATCATCAAGAATGAGCGCTGGACGGTGCACCGGGGTCTGGCGCGCCGGGCCGACGATCCGGCCGGCCCGTACCATGCCTGGTTTGTGCGCGAGGAGGCGCTGGCGGACGAGTTAGTGAACTCCTCGCCCACGACCAACCGCGATGTGGCGCTTGCCGTCGAGCAGCTGCTCGCGGACGCCCGTCCGCGCCTGCACACCGTCGTCGGCCGGCGGGCCAACCTGGCCGTCCTGTTGCGACGCCTGCTGCCCGAGACCGTCTTCGAGCGCGCGTTGCTTGCACGGGCGGTGCGCCGCGTGACCGGCGAGAGCTGACGCGGCGGGCAACCGTCTACAAAAGCGGGGCACACGGCGAGGAGTCGCGACTTCTTGACGGCCGTTGCCCCTCTGCTACAATGCCATATTAGCGCAAACGCCTGCCTACGCGACCCGCCGCTGGCCGATCCAGCAACCGTTCAGACAATTCGTGCAGAATGTGAACAGCGTCCCAGGCCCGGCCCGACGGGAATGGCTCGGGCGCCTGGCGCAGCCGGAGAGGGGGCGCCAGGACCGCGCTCCCAAAGGAGGTGCGAAAACTCGACCAGAACCACCACATCGATTTACCTATTGATTGCTGCGGCTTGATTCACCTGACCGCCGCGTTCGGCTGAGCGCACCTCGCCCCCCCATGGGCGCATGAATAGCGAAAAGAGGGCCAGGAGAGCGTCAGACCGATACGGGCGGTCGCCACTGAAGGAGATCCAGATGCCTGAGATGCATAACCAATACGACGTGGCCATTCTTGGTGCCGGCATTGCCGGCAGCATGCTGGCCACCATCCTGGCGAATAACGGCGTGCGCACGCTCCTGCTTGACGCAGACGTCCATCCTCGGTTCGTCATCGGCGAGTCGACGGTTCGTCACACGCTCCGCCTGGTCAAGATCATGGCTGAGCGCTTCGACATCGAAGCGCTGCGCCAGGTCGGCTCCGGTGACAGTATCCGCAAGCACGTTACCTCTGCCTGCGGCGAAAAGCGCAACTTCGGTTTCCTGTACCACCGTGAAGGCCGGGAGCACGACCCGGCGGAGTCGAACCAACTCGTCATTCCCCCCTTCCGCGAGGGTTATGAGGCGCACCTCTTCCGCCAGGACATCGACGCCTGGCTGTACAACGCGGCCTTGCATCACGGCGCTATTGGCATGCAGAACACGCGCATCAAGGAGGTGGACGTTCACGATCAGGGGGTGACATTGACCGCTGATAACGGCGTCGTCTTCACCGCCAGCTATATCATCGACGCGGCCGGCTTCCGCTCCCCGCTCGCGATGCGTTTGGACCTGCGGGACAATCCCACGCGCGCCCGGACGCGCTCACGCGCGTTGTTCACCCACATGATCGACGTCAACGACATCGACGAGATGTACGGCAACGCCCATGGCCAGCCCGAGAAATGGTATAGCGGCACCTGTCATCACATTTTCGACGGCGGGTGGATGTGGGTCATCCCGTTCGACAATCATCCCGACTCCACCAATCCCCTGGTCAGCGTCGGCCTCCAGTTGGACTCCGATCGCTACCCGAAGCCGGACAACATGACCCCTCAGGAAGAGTGGGACATGTGGATGGACCGCTTCCCCACGATGAAGCAGCAGTTCAAAGACGCCAAGGTGGTGCGACCCTGGATCTCCACCCAGCGGATTCAGTACACGTCCAAGCAAACCATTGGCGATCGCTGGTGCCTGTTGGCGCAGGCGTCTGGAAACATCGACGCCCTGTTCTCGCGCGGCCTGGCCAACACCGCGGAGGCAATCAACGCCCTGGCCCCCCTGCTGATCCAGGCGGTTGCCGACAACGACTTCGCTGCCGAGCGGTTCCAATACGTCGAAGCGCTGCAGCAGAACAACATTATCCACAATGACCTGTTGGTCTGGGGTTCCTACGTCTCGTTCCGGGACTACGCGCTATGGAACGCCTGGTTCCGCATCTGGGCCCTGGGCGTCGGTATCGGCGACCTGCGCCTGGCGGCCATCTATCACAACTACAAGAAGACCCATGACGAGAAGCTCCTGCCGGATCGACAGGAGCCCATGGGCCTTTTCTGTAGCAACCATGCTGGGTTCAAGGACCTCTTCTACAAGGCGTTGGCCGTGATTGAGAAGGTCGAGGCGGGCACGCTGGACACGACGTCTGCCACCGCACAGGTGTTGGAGCTCATTCAGAAGGCGGAGTTCACGTCACCCGCCGTCGGTCTGGCCGATCCGGCACGCCGCTATATCAATGCCGGCACCTTCGACGCCGTCGTCAAGTCCGTCTGGTGGGCCCTCACCTCCGCGCCGGTCGACATGAAGGAGTACATCCTGAGCGTCTCCCCCATTGGTGGGGGCCGACGCACGGAGCAGGTGGCCCTCGCAGGTCAGCCGGCCTAGCCAGCCGGCCGGCGGCGCCCTGGGCGCCCTCACCGGAAAGCCGATGAGGCCTGCCCGCCGGCAGGCCTCTTTCCGTTCCCACCCCTGGCCTGTCATAATGTGGGCCGTTATGCTCTTGTGGTAGCCTGAAGGCAGACACGGGCTCACCAGACTTGCCTCTTCGCGGCGAAACGGGTATTTTTCAAGAGCCGTTTGCTCGACATCGGCAGCCATCGCCCTCAACCCCGACTCCTCTTCGCCGCCCAGAAGCGGCCGGTGGACGGGCGCGTCGGCGTCTGGCTCGCTCGAGACTCTTCCAGGGAGATTATCGCAATGAACCACGCCCAGTACGATGTGGCCATCCTCGGCTCCGGCATCAGCGGCAGCATGTTGGCCACGATCCTGGCGAAGTCCGGCGCCGCCGTCCTGTTGTTGGACGCCACGACCCATCCGCGCTTCGCCATTGGTGAGTCCACCGTGCGCCATACCTTGCGCATGGTCAAGATCATGGCCGAGCGCTTCGACATCGAGGAGCTGCGTCAGATCGGATCGGGTGAGAACATACGCGAGCACGTGACGTCGGCATGTGGGGAGAAGCGGCATTTCGGCTTCATCTATCATCGAGAAGGGGAGACCCAGCGCCCGGAGGAAGTCACGCAGTTGATGATCCCGCCGTTTCGTGAAGGGTACGAGGCGCATCTGTTCCGTCAGGACATCGATGCATTCCTCTATCAGAGCGCGTTGCACTACGGCGCCGAAGGGCGGCAGAACACCCGGGTGCAGAAGATCGACCTGCAGGAGTCGCACGTCGGCCTGACGACGGACCAAGGCGAGACGTTTACGGCCCGCTATCTGGTCGATGCCACCGGCTTCCGCTCGCCACTGGCGCACACGCTGGGCCTGCGGGACGATCCGCCGCGCGCGAAGACGCACTCGCGCGCCCTCTTCACGCACATGATCGACGTCAAGGACTACGATGACCTGACCGGGCACGCGCACGGGCAGCCTGAGCGCTGGTACAACGGCACCTGTCATCACCTGTTCGACGGCGGCTGGATGTGGGTGATTCCTTTCGACAACCATCCCAAGTCCACCAATCCCCTGGTCAGCGTCGGCTTTCAGCTCGACTCGCGCCGCTTCCCAAAGCCAAAGGATATTACGCCACAGGATGAGTGGGACATGTGGATGGAAAAGTATCCCAGCATCGCCATCCAGTTCGCCGATGCCAAGGTCGTGCGACCGTGGGTCTCGACCGGCCGCATCCAATACTCGTCCCGGCAGACAGTCGGCCACCGCTGGTGCCTGATGGCCCATTCCGCCGGCTTCATCGACGCCATCTTTTCACGCGGGCTGGCCAATACGACGGAGATCCTCAACGCGCTGGCCCCGCGGCTCATTGCCGCCATCAAGGATGACGACTTCTCGGTGGAGCGCTTCGACTATGTGGAGCGACTCCAGCAGAACCTGTTCGTGAATACGGACCTGCTGGCCTATGGCGCCTACGTCTCCTATCGGGACTTCGATCTCTGGAACGCCTGGTTCCGCATTTGGGCGCTAGGCGTAGGCATTGGCGATCTGCGTCTGGCCAGTATCTATCGCCGTTTCAAGCAGAGTCACGACGAGTCCATCCTACCCGATCAACAGGAGCCGATGGGCTTGTTTGCCAGCAACCATACCGGATTTGGGGAGCTCTTCCGCCAGGCCATCGCCGCCATCGACGCCGTCGACGCCGGCACGTTGGACCCGAAGGCGGCGGCGACGCAGATTCACGCCCTCATTGCCCAGGCTGACTTCACCTCGCCGGTGGGCCTCGCCGATCCCGAGAAGCGCTTCATCGATGCCGGCACGCCCGCCAACCTGGCGCGCTCGATCTGGTGGGCCATCACGGCCGCGCCGCCAGACATGAAGCAGATGATCCTCAGCGTGGCGCCGGGCGGTGATCGGGTGACCGCGCCCGCGGCCACCTGAGCCGCCTCTCTGCGCCTCGCGTCCCATCGCCAATCACCTGGCCGGTCGTGGCGAGCACTGTCTCCCGATGCCGGCCCTCGTCCTGTGTCCTGAGGAGGACCGCACTTGGCCATGCAGCTTTCATCAACCTTGTCGGACACCACGGGGCCGGCTATCCCGGCATCTTCCCCCCCGCGCCTCCAGTTCGCCCCGGCCTCCCAGCCCGGGTTCGGCGACCCGTTCAATACCTGGGCGTGGTCGATGGCCTGGTGGCAGGGCAAGCTTTACGTCGGCACGAATCGGGCCTGGTTCTGCTGTGAGCAGGCGGCCAAGAACATCGGGCTGAGCAAGAAGCTCCCGCTCAGGATACCCGGCCTCGTCCAGGCACTGGTCAAGTACCCGCCCGACGATCCGGCCGTGACCTGCACCCCCGATCCACGGGACCTGCCTCTCCGGGCTGAGATTTGGCGCTGGTCGCCCGAGACCGACCTGTGGGAGCGCGTCTACCAGGCGCCAGAGGACGCTGTCGTGCGTGGCCGCACGGACCGCCACGTGTCGCGCGAGGTCGGCTATCGTTACATGCTGCCGGTGACCGAGCCGGATGGCACCGAGGCGCTCTACGTGGCCTCGGTGACGCCGAAGTTTGTATTCTGGCTCTATGGCAAGGGCGGGCACACGTTCCCGCCGCCCGGGCTCCTGCGCACAACGGACGGTGTGAACTTCACCCGTGTGCCCCAGGATCCCGGCACGTTCATGGGCGAGTTGCCCCGGAACACGCTGCGGACCATGGTCAGCTACGGTGGCAAGCTGTTTGTAACGCATGGCCCGGCCCGAGGCTATGGCTTCCTCATGGTGTCGGACGATCCGGCTGCCGGCAACGATACCTTTCGACTGGCAGCGCCCGAGTCGTTCAAAGTGTTCGACATGATCGAATACAACGACCACCTCTACCTCGGCGTGCGCGACGAGGAAGGGGGATATGCCGTCGTAAAGACGAATGCCGCCGGCGAGCCACCGTTTCAGTTCACCCCTGTCTTACGCCGGGGCGCCTACCTGGCCAAGCCCAGCACGAACGTCATCAGCATGCGCGTCTTCCGCGGGCGCCTCTACGTGGGCACCGATCGCCCGGCCGAAATCGTGCGCATCAACCCGGATGACTCGTGGGACCTGATACTGGGCACCCCGCGTCGGACGCCGGACGGCTGGCGCTATCCATTGAGCGGCTTCGACGCCGGCTTCAATAACTACCTCAATGGCCACATCTGGTGGATGCGTGAGTACGAGGGCCGGCTCTATCTCGGCACGATGAACATGGGTATGGTTCTGCGAACGCTGCCAGACGCCGAGGAGCTCTTGATGCCGGCAGCAGGTGTCAGCGTCTATGAAACCGACGACGGCGCCCACTTCTACCCCGTGACGCTCGACGGCTTTGGCAAGCCGACGAACTTCGGCCTGCGCACCATGGTGGGCACGGAGCACGGGCTCTTCCTGGGCACCGCCAACAACTGGACCGGCCTCGAGATCTGGCGGGGCACCCCGGTGTCGGCGGACGACCCG
>JBFGLK010000070.1:0-9671 GCA_041576195.1 Promineifilaceae bacterium (SeqCode) | reverse complement strand
GGCGTCCGGCCGTCTTCGGTCAGGTGGTAGTGCGCCCCCGGATAGACGCCGACGCCGACCTCAGCCGCCCGCCGCACCAGCTCGCGCTCGTCCAACGCCAGAGGCAGGTAGACCATGACATGCAGGCCGGCCTCATCGCTTGAGTGTTGCACCCGGTCGCCCAGGTGGCGGTCGAGCGCGGCCACCAGGACCCGCCGCCGCGCGCCGTAGGCCCGGCGCAAGCGGCGCACGTGGCGCTCGAAATGCCCCTCGACGATGAAGTCGGCCACGGCCGCCTGGGTGAGCGTCGGCGCGCCGCGCCCTAAGAAGCGTATGGCGGCATTAAACGGCTCGCATAGCGCCGGAGGCAGAACGACGTAGCCGAGACGGAGCGCGGGGAAAAGCACCTTGGAGAAGGTACCCAGGTAGATGACGTGGCCGGCCTGATCCAGCCCCTGAAGCGCGCCCGGGGCCTCGCTACGATAGCGCAGCTCGCTGTCGTAGTCGTCCTCGACGATCAGGGCGTCGTGGGCGTGGGCCCAGGCCAGCAACTGGAGCCGGCGCGGCAGCGGCAACGCCCCACCGCGCGGAAACTGGTGCGCGGGCGTCACGAAGGCGAGGCGCGCCGCGTGCTCGCGGCCGAGGCGTTCGGCGGGCAGGCCGGCGTCGTCCACCGGCACGCCGATCAGCCGGGCGCCGTGCAGGCGAAAGACGTCCCAGGCGTCGGCGTAGCCGGGTGTTTCCAGCAGCACGGCGTCGCCCGGCACCAGGCAAAGGCGGGCCACCAGGTCGAGCGCCTGTTGCGCGCCGCTGACGACGACGACCTGCTCGAGCTCACAGCGCACACCGCGCGCCCGGGCCAGGTAGCCGGCGATCGCCTCGCGCAGGGGCCCGAAACCCGCGGGCGAGCCGTAGCGGGAGAGCAGCGCGTCGTCGGTGCTCAGGTAGCGGGCCAGCAGGCGCCGCCAGACGTCGTAGGGGAAGATGGAGGGAAAAGTGCGCCCGAAGCCGAAGTCGACGGTCGGCCGCGTCGTGGCGGGAGCGTCGTCCGCGGCCGCGGCCTCCACCAGGCGACGCCCCCAGGGGGACAGACGGGTGGCGCGCTCGTGCTCCTCGGCTGCCGGCAAGGGCAGCGAGGCAACGAAGGTGCCAGCACCGACCCGCGAGGACAGGAAACCATCGGCGATGAGCTGCTCATAGGCCCGGGTCACCGTGACCCGCCCGACGTCCAGACGCTCGGCCAGGACGCGCGAGGGAGGCAGGCGCTGGCCTGCCGGCAGCGTCCCGGCCAGGATCCACGCCCGCAGCCGCGCCGCCAGCTGCCGGTAGAGGGGCGCCGGGTCGGTCTCGTCCAGCGCCAGTTGCGCCAGCAGGGAGTCGTCCACGCGGCCAAGCATAGACGCTTTGGCCGGCTTGACAAGCGCGGCGAGCCGGCTATGCTATGGCCGAATGCCCATTCGAAGCTTCGTTTGGCCAGCCGGCAAATCGCCGCCGCCAGACCGACACAGGAACACGCGCATGCCTTACCGATCGACCGAAAAGACGCGGGCCAAGAAGGACGCCAAACGCACCGCCCTGATGCAGGCCGCCGTGAGCGTATTTGCCGAGCGCGGCTACCACGCCGCTACCGTGCGCGACGTGGTGCAGGAGGCCGGCGTGGCCGTCGGGACGTTTTACTTCTACTTCCCGGACAAGGAGACGCTGTTCGTCCACCTCTACGAGGAAACGGCCGACTTTCTCCTGCCGGCCATCCAGCAATCGGTGGACAGCCGCGCCACGCTGCTGCAGCAGCTCACGTCCGGCGCCAAGACGTACGTGAACGTGGCCGTCTACGAGCCGGCCATCGTCCAGCTTCTGCTCGTCGGCGGCGTCGGCGCCGTGCCGTCGCTGGAGAACCGGCGCGTCGCCTTTCGCGAGCGGCTGATCAACACATGGCAACGACCGCTCGATCAGGCGCTCGAGCGCGGCCAGATCGTACCCCAGACCACCCGGCGCACCGCCGAAGGGCTCGCCGGGGCGTTCGACGAGATGATCCTCAACCTGCTGGCCCAGCCCAACCCGGAAATGGTCGCCAAGTCGGTGGCCGAGGAAATGGCCGCCTTCGGGCTCCGCGCTGCCGGCTATCTGGGGATGGATCAGGGGTGAAGGGCGTGGGGCAAGTGAGGGGGTGCGGAGTCGAAGCCCAGAACGAAGGGGGTCGCCCCAGCTCCCGTGGCAGTCACAGTATGGTCACCATCGATCCGGCCGGGCCCTTTTCTACCAGGATGCGCGTGGGGAAGGCGTCGCGGAGCTGGTCGATGTGCGTGATGACCAGGATGCAGGCGAACTGATCCTGGATCGTGTTGATCGCCTCGACCAGCCGCTGGCGCCCCTGGGGATCCTGGCTGCCGAAGCCCTCGTCGATGACCAGCGTCTGTAGCCGCGCCCCGGCCCGGCCGGCAAGCACCCGCGAGAGGGCCAGGCGGATGGCGAAGTTGACCCGAAACTGCTCCCCCCCGGAGAAGTTCTCGTAGGGTCGTTCTCCCACATTGTCGGCGATGCGGATGTCCAGCGTCTCGGCCAGGGCATCTCGGGAGCGGAGCTGACGCTGCGTCTCAAACAGGATCCGCATCTCCCCACTGGTCAGCCGCTCCAGCAGCTCGTTGGCGCTCTCCTCGATCTCGGGCAGCGCCTGCTCGATGAGGAGCGCCTGGACGCCGTCCCGACCGCACGCGCGCTCCAGCAGCTTGAGCCGGGCAATGTGTTGGGTGCGTTCCGCCCTCTCGGCGATCAGGCTCGTCTTCTGCCGGCGCCGATCGTCGAGGACGGCCAACTGCTGCCTGGCGCCGCCCACCCGCTGATTGAGCCGGCTGACCTCCGTGCGCAAGGCGTCCACGTCGGCTTCAACGGCCGGCAGGTCATCGTCGCCGGCGGACAGGGCCGCCAGCGCTTCCTCGGCCGCGGCGTGCTGCGCCACCAGCCCTGCCAGGTGTTGCTCCTGGCCAGCGATCTGGCGCTCCAGGTCCGCCAGGGCGACGTCCAGCGTGCCCACGGCGGCCCGCGCCTCCTTGAGCTGACTCAGGGCCGCGGGAGCCTGGCTCAGGGCGTCGCGCCCGGCCCGGGCTTCCCGGTGGGCCGCCTCGTCGTAGCCAACCGCGTCCCACTCCACCTGGAGCGCGGCCAGAGCCTCCCGGTGCTCGGCGGCGAAGGCATCGCCGGCCAGCTCAGCCTCGGCCGTCGCGAGCTCCGCCGAGCCGCTGGCCTGCCAATCCGCGGAGGCGCGGTCGATCGTTCCCAGCCGGGCCGTGGCGGCGGCGATGGCTTCCTGGCAGGCCTGGCGCGCCTGTTCCAGCGCCGGTCGCTCGGCCACCGCCTCGGCCAGCCGGGCGACCTCGCGCTCCGCCTCAGCAAAAGTCGGGTCCTCGGCCAGGGCGCGGGTGAGCTCGTCGAGACGGACGGCGCCGTCCCGCTCCCACTGCTCCAGGCGGCGCTCCAGCTCGGCGAGCTGCGTCTGGCTGCTTGCCTGGCGGCTCTGTTGGGCCGTCAGCTCACGCTCGACGCCGGATCGAGCGCGCACACGCGTCTCCAGCGCGGCGATCTCGGTGTCGAGCGCCTTCCGTTTCTCCTGGTTGGCGCGGAAGCGATCGCCGAGCGTTCTGCCTTGCCCCTTCAGCTCTGCGAGCACGGCCTGGCGGTGCGCCTCGCTCAGGGGCTGGCCACAGAGGGGGCAGTCGCCGCCCGTCTCGTCCTCCAGGCGCCTGATGCGCTCTTGCAGCGCGTTCATCTGGTCCCGCAGGGCCGGCTGCTGGGCCTCGATGCCATTCCGTTCGGCGGTGGCCGTCAGCAGGCGGTCGTTGTCCGCCTGCAAGGCGGCCAGGCGGGCGCCGAGATCGGCGATGGCCGGGCCGGCGTCGTCCAGGGCGGCTTGCAGCGTCTCCAGCTGTTGGCGCTCCAGGGCGATCCGCTCTGCCTCGGCGCTGAGCCGATCGCGCTCCTGGGCACGTGATTGGCGCTGGGCCCGCAGGCCCCCAAACCGCTCTCGCGCCTCGCGGTAGGCGGTCTCGGTCACGGTCAGCGCGGCCAGGTCGGCCGCCATGGCGGCCAGCTCGGCTTGCCGTTTCTCGAGCGTCGCCACGACAGACGTGCGCTCGGCCTGCATGCCGGCAATGCGCTCCTTCTGCGCCGACAACCCCGCCACCTGCTGCTCCAGCCGGCTGAGGGCGGCGGCGATCGCCAGCTCGTGCGGGCGCATCCGCTCGCGCACGGCACCCGCGGCGCGTTCCTTCTCCCCCCATGCGCGCACCTGCTCGTCCAGGCGCTGCCAGGCGGCGTGATCCGCCTCAATAGCTTCGGACCGCTCGAGTACGCTGGCGTGTTCGGCTCGCTCGGCCTGCCGGCGCTTGCCCGTCGCCCGGGCCTCCGCCAGGGCGGCCTGCGCGTGGGTCACGGAGCGGGCAAGCCCCTCGACCATCTCCCGCTGGTGCCGGACTGCCTCCTGGCGACGGCGCAGCTCGGTCAGGATCTTCTCGCGGTCGGCCAGGCGTTCTGCCAGTTGCCGCTGTTCCTGCTCCTGGCGCTCGAGCTCGGCCTGGCGCTCGGCCTCTTCCCCCAGCTCCGCGTCGATATCGGCCACCCGGGCGTCCAGCAGCTGCAGCTGGCCTTCGGCCTCGCGGCGGCGGGCATTGGCCGCGTCGCGATACTGGTCCCAGCGACTGACGCCGAGCAGGTCGGCCAGGATCTCCTTGCGCCGGTTGGGCGTTTTCATGGTGAACTCGTCGGCCTTGCCTTGCAGCAAGAAGCTGGCGTTGATAAAGGTGTCGTAGCTCATCTTGAGGAGCGCCTCGATGGCCGCCTGTGTCTCGCGCACCCGGCCTTCGCTCAGACTGCGCCAGCGATCGGGCTCGGCTTCGAGCTGCAGCTCGAGCGAAGTCGAGCGCCCGGGCTTCTTGCTGCGGAGCACGCGATAGACGCTGCCCTCCAGCGCGAAGCTGAATCGCACCTCGGCCTGCCCGCCCTCGCGGGCGCCCGCCCGGTTGACGACGTCGTCGTCGCTCTTGCTGCGGCTCTGGCCAAACAGCGCCCAGGTGATGGCGTCGAGCAGGCTGGATTTGCCGGCACCGTTCGCCCCGGCGATGCACGCCGTGTGCACGCCGCGCAAATCGAGGACCGTGTTCTCGCGGTAGGAGAGGAAGTTGGCGAGCTCGAGGCGAAGGGGGATCATGGGTGGGGTTGGGTAGTTGGCTCGTTTGTTGGCTGGTTGGTTGGTGAGGTACTGGCCACCAGCCAACTAACCACCAAACGAACTACTCCTGCAATACCTCCCGCGCCAGGGCTCGCATCGCCTCGGCCTCGTCGGCGTCCAGGCCGGTGGTCTGCCAGTAGAGGTCCAGCAGCTCCACCGGCGACAACCGCTCGACGGCCGCGGTGTCGCCCAGGCGGGCGCGGTTTTCGGCCAGGGTGCGCTTGAGCAGTTGCAGGCTGAGGGCGCCGCGGAAGTGCTCGCGGATGGCCGCCTCGTCCAGCAGCGGCTCCCAGTCACGAGGATAGGCGAGCTGGACGCGGCAGATGGCTCCCTCGATCGACGCGGGGCGCGGTAGCTGCGCCAGCAGATCGGCCATGAACGTGTCGGCCGACGGGGTGTCCGCGACAACGTCCACGAACGGGCGCGTCTGCACGGGCACGAACTCCCACTCTGTCTGGCCGCGGCTCACGGAAGCCACCACGAACCCCTTCGGCTGCCGGGCATCGCCGAAGTCGATGCGCTCGATCGAGCCCGGATAGACAACGGGCGGGTGGCCGCCGTCGTTGAGAGACTGGTGGCGATGGATGTGACCCAGGGCGACGTAGTCGAGGCGGTGGTCTCTGACGATGGCGCCGGACAGCACGAGCTCCTGGCCGAGCATCACGGTCTGCTCGCTGCCGTAGACGGCACCCTGGACGCTGGCATGCGCCGCCAGGATCAGGGGCAGCTCCGGATCGGCCGCGGCTACCAGCTGCATCACGCCCTCGGTGACGCGCGACTCCATCTCGGCGAGGAGCTCATCCTGGCTGAGGCCGGCCGACTCGCCGCGGGTCATCAGGCCGCTGCGGGCGATCCACGGCAGGGTGATGACCTGCACCGGCAGCCCCAGCTGCTCCGGGTCATAGCGGCGCAGGCGGTCGGCGACCACGATGTGCGGCACGCCCAGCGTGTCGAACTCCTGGAGGGTCGTGGCCCGCCCGGCGGCCGGGGAGACGTCGTGGTTGCCCACGAGCAGGATGGTGGGGATGCCGGCACGCGACAGGCGCATGATACGCGCGCCCCACTCGCGCTGAAAGGTCGGGTGCGGGTTGCGGTCCTTGTAGGCATCGCCGGCGAAGAGGACCAGGTCGACCGGCTCTGCCAGGGCCCGGTCGACGATCTGATCCAGGGCGCGGAGGAAGTCGGTGACCCGCAGCGGCAGCATCGACTCAGGATCGTGCGCCCCGTAGTTGGCCATCTCGACGTGGGCATCGGCAAAGTGAAGCAGGCGAATGGGCTTGTCGGGCATGGTGTGGGCGTCTCGCGAGGGCTCGTGGTGGCAGGCGGCCAGGCCGGCGCGCCTCGCCGGCGGCAGTCCGGCGACGCCGTGACCGGGCTAGCGCTCGATGATCAGGTGGTAGAAGTCCAGCGTGGCGCCGCCGAAGGCGCGCACGACCATGACGTAGTAGCGGCCCGGTGGCAGGTTGTTCAAGGGCACGTACTCGTTGAGGTTGGCGATCTGCTGGCCCGAGCCGACCTTGAGCTTGTTGGCGTCATAGATCAGGACGTCGTAGTTGGCGCTCTGCTCAATGCTCTCCAGGCGCACGACGACGCTATCCGTCTGGGCAAGGTCGAAGTGGAAGACGTCGAAGAAGTCGTCCACCCAGCGAAAGCCGCCCAGCGTCAGGATGTTGAAGCCCACCGGCAGCGCCCGGTCGAAGGTGTTGTCCCCCAGGACGCCGTCCGCCGACGAGATGAAGCTGGGCAACAGAACGCGGTTGGTGACGCCAATGGCTCCGGGCACGAGCATCTTGTCCACGAGACCGAGCACCTGGTCGCCATTGGCCGTGTTGAGGTGGCCCCCGGCGATCCAGAGCTCGGCGCCGATGAAGCCACCGCGCGGCCAGCTGCGCGGCGGGTTTCGCACCGCGTAGCTGGCGTCGAGGGCGGTCCAGGCGTTGGTGGCCGGGTCGTAGACCTCAACCGAGGAGATGGAGGCGCCGCTGCCGTCGGTGCCGCCGAAGAGGTACCAGCGCCCGTCGGCGCCGACGGCGCTGCCGGCATTGTAGCGGGCGACGTTGAGGCTCCCCGTCAGCGACCAGACGCGGGTGACGGTGTCGTAGCACTCGCCATTGGTGAGCACGATCGGCTCCTCGTTCTGGTTGGCGCCGACGCCGCCGGCCACGCAGATCTTGTTGCCCAGGCGGGCGGCCGTGTGGGCGTAGCGGGGCACGACCATGGGCGGCAACGTCAGCCAGACGCCGCCGGTGGCGCCGGGCTGGAAGGAGAAGACCTCGCCCCGGGGCACCGCGCCAAGCTGGAAGGCCGGGCCGGTTACGCCGCCGAGCAGGTAGTAGACGCCAAACGGGGGGTAGGGGGCGGTGGCGATCCAACCGAAGGGCACGCCGCCGGGCCAGGGGACGGGCCGGGGTGCCGGCAAGGTCGGATCCGCGGCGTTGCAGAAGGTGTTGGCGGCGTCGCTGCAATTCCACCGGTTTTGGGCGATGTCATAGACCCAATGGGTGCCGTCGTACTGATCCTCGTCGCCGACATAGCCAGACGGGAGGTAGATGCGACCCGACAGGTGGGAGGCGCTCGTGTTGGCGTAGCCAGAACCGTCCGGCCCGCGCAGCGGGGCCAGGTCGGTCACCTGGCCGGTGGCGACGTTATAGCGCACCACCGTCGGATCGCGCACCGGGTCCCCTTCCAGGACGCTCTGGCCCGAGATGACGTAGAGATCCTGGCCCACCAGCACCGAGGCGTGGCGGCTGCGCGACGGTGTCAACACATCAATCTGCTCCCAGCGCGAGTCGGGCACGCTGAAGGAGGAGCGGATGTTGAGCACCTTGGTGGTGTCGATGCCGAACTGCCAGTCGGCCACCTCGACCAGGTAGACCTGGCCGGCCTCTACGGCCAGCTCGGCCCGGGAGAGGAAGCCGTTGTCGTCGTCGTTGCAGGCCAGCTGTTGGGAGAGGTCGCCGCAGTCGTTGCCGCCATAGACGGCGACCACGGTGTCGTAGTTCTGACGATAGTCGCTGTTTGGCAGGGTCTCGATCACCACGTAGCCGCTGTCTGGAGCCGTGAACTGGTACCAGACGGTGCGGTAGCCCTGCTTCCCCCGGGGTCCGGAGCCGGCCCCCCAGGCGCATTGGAGAATGGGGTCAATGGGCTCCTCGTCGATGCCGTTGACCGTCATCTGGCCACCGTCAGGGAAGATGAGGGTGCTGGCCTCGGCGCAGTATTGCGCGCCGGGCGGGGCTGTGGGGTTGAAGGGCAGCTGCCTGGGGTCGACGGGCTCCAACGTCAGGGGTTGCCATTCGCCGCTGATCATGTTCGTCGAGAAGGTGACCAGCACCTCGGGCTCGTCGGCGGACACGGCGAGCGCCGCGGCGGCGAGGAGGATGATCAGGATGGATAACAATAGCGCCGAATGGCCCCGCATGAACGTTCCTCACGTCGAAAGTCCGCCGATTGTACTCAGAGCGCAGGGGATTGGCTAACCGAGGCGATAGCCCAATGGTCGCCGCGCGCGGCGGCGAAAACGGCCAGGGCTAGCGGCGCCGGACCTTCAACGTGAAGCCCTCGATCCCTTCGACGACCACTTCGTCGTCCGCGTTGAGGGTCTCTTCGCCCGCGGCGCCCTGGTCGCCCAACGTGGCCCGCCACAGCTCCCCGTGCACGAGGACCGTGCCGCGCGGCGCGAGCGGCGTGCGCACGCGCCCGACCTGTCCGATGAGGCCCTCCGCGCCTGTGCGCGGCTGCCGGCGGCGGGTGCGCATGGCCAGCGTGGCAACCCAGAGGAAGAAGAGGGCGCTGGGCAGGCTGATGGCGATGGCGTTGCCCACAGACAGGCGGGCGAAGGCGGGCGCATCGTTGGCGTTGAACAGGACGAGCATGCCGGCAACGAGGGTGATGCCTCCGACGATGCCCAGGCCACCGAAGGCGGGCGAGACGGCCTCCATCAACAGGAGCACGAAGGCCACCGCGACCAGGGCCAGCCCGAACCAGTTGACCGGCAACTGGCCCAGGCCGTACAGGGCGGCCACCAGGCTGATCACGCCGATGAAGCCGGCCACCCAACCCCCGGGCGACTGCAGCTCGATCAGGATGGCCGGGATGGCGATCGCCAGGAGGAAGCCGACGATCGTTGGGTTGGCCAGGGCGTGGAGGATCGTCTCCAGCGCCGACATGGCCACGGCCGACGTCTCGACGCCCGCCAGCGCCAGCGTCATCGGTTGCCCATCCACGTCGACAGTCAGCCCGTCGAGCTGGACCAGCAAGTCCGGCGCGTCGACGGCCACCGCATCGATGAAGCCAACCTCCAGGGCCTCTGAGGCGGTGATGGCCCGCGCCTCCTCGATCATGGCTTCGGCCAGTGCGACAGCGTCCTCCCCGCGGCGCGTCGTCAGGCTGCGCATGGTCGCCTTGAGGTCTTCGATCGCCTTGAGCTGGGCTGTCTCCGGGATGTCCGTGCCGTCGAGGCTGATCGGCG
>JBFGLK010000069.1:0-9716 GCA_041576195.1 Promineifilaceae bacterium (SeqCode) | reverse complement strand
TCTGCCGCCGATCCTCGGCGTGCCGGAGAGCCTGGATCGCATCTGCCGGCAGCTGGTCGACAACGCGGTTCGCTTCACCGCCTATCGCCAGCGCATCGACGGCGAAGTCCGCCTGACCACCAGGCCAGCCGAAGGCGGAGTCGAGTTGAGCGTCTCAGACAACGGAATCGGCTTTCCGAGCCGGGTGCGCGAGCGCATCTTCGACCTCTTTTTCCAGTACAATCGCCAGGTGCTCGAGCAGCAGGGCTCCGGCACCGGACTGGCCATCGTCAAGGGACTTGTCGACCTGCACCGGGGCCACATCGAGGTGTCGAGCAAAGAGAACCGCGGCAGCACATTCCGCATGTTCCTGCCGGCACACGACGCCGATGAGGCAGACGACGTCGACGAGGATCGGCACCTCAAGCAGGCCACCCTGCTCCTGGTAGAAGACGATCAATACCTCCTCCAGGGCCTGCGCGATCTGCTCGCCTACTACTACACCGGCCCGTATCAGTTCGACATCCATGCCGCCAGCAACGGCGCCGAGGCGCTCAAGATGCTGGGCGACATCAGCCCCGACCTGATTATCTCCGACGTCATGATGCCGCGGATGGACGGCTTTACCTTTCTCGAACGGGTGCGCAAGAACCCGGATTGGGTGCAGATTCCGTTTATCTTCCTGACGGCACGGCGCGAGAAGGCGGACATCGAGCACGGGCGGCGCATCGGGGCGGAGGAGTACATCGCCAAGCCGTACGACACCGGGGACCTGATGGCTCTGGTCACGACGCAGCTAAACCGCTACTTCGAGGTGCAGGACGTCGTCAGCCAGAGCTTCAGCACGTTTAAGAAGGGGATCTTGAACCTCTTCCAGCCCGACGTGCGGCAGCCCCTCGACTCGGTCAGCGTCTACTCGGAGCAACTAGTCTCCAGTCTGCAAACGGCCGACACAGACGCGGACCTGAAATCATCGCTCGAGGGATTGCAGGCGTCCAGCCAGCAGCTGGCCCGGGTCGTGGAGGACTTCATCACATTGGCGGAAATCCGCACCGGCGAAGCCGAGAACGCTTTCCGCTACCGCGCCGGCCCGATCGTCGGTCTCAGCACACTGTTCCGCCAGCTGGCGGAGGCCTGGGAGCGGCACTATGCCGGCATGGGCCTCCAGGTGCTCGCAGATATCGAAGCCGAACTACCGGCCGTCTACGGCGATGTTGAGTCCCTTTACAGCAGCCTCGACCACCTCATGCGCACGATCATGGCCCTGTGCGAGCGCGAATCGCTTCGGGAGCTGCATCTTGGGGCGCAAAGCCAGGATGATGAGGTCCACTTCTCCATCGGCTACCAAGGCGTCGCGGCCAACGATCGCGTGCGCGAAGCATTGCGTAGCGCCTTTGGCCAGGACGACGAGGCCACGTTGGCCGTGCCAGACTTCGGGCCCAGCCTGGCCGCGATTAAGGGCATCCTCGGCTTGCACAAAGGGCGCATTGAGATGGATAATGGCGACCAGAAGCACTGCAGGCTGATCATTGCGCTGCCGATCCACCGCCCGGACGATCCCCCCGCCGGAGCCTGAGCGCCGGCAGCTCCGCATCCCGCAGTCCAATTGCATCCCCAGGAGCACCCAGACCGGGTCAGCAGAGGCCGGGCTTTGGGGCCCTCACCAGATGGAGGAATCCCGATGGCAACCCTTCTCGAAAAGACCCAGACCCTGATTTCGGCCAATTTGCACGCTATGGTCGACCGCGCGCTCGAGGCCAATTCCGTGGCCGTGTTGAAGCAGTACATCCGCGACGCGGAAGTGAACCTGGACGAACTGGAGAAGGCGGCGGCCACGGTCGGTGGCGAAGTGAAGACCCTGCAACGGAAGTACGAGCAATACAAGAAAGACGCGGACCGCATGGACCGCAACATCGATACCTTTCTGATGCAGGGAAAGACCGATCTGGCGCGGGCGGCTCAGGCCGAGCTGAACACGGCCCGCCGCCTGCAGGAGCAGTACCACGAGCAGTGGGTACGCCAGGAGCGCGAATACGAGGCCCTGCTGAATGCCCGGTTGAAGCTGCAGGCCAAGTTGAACACGATCCGCCAGGAGCAGCGCGAGCTGGAGGCGGTCATCGAGCTGGCCAAGTCCAAGGAGAAGACGGTCGAAGCGATCAAGAAAGTCGACGACGTCGCCGGCCTGGGCGATAGCGACATCGCCCGTCTGCGCGAGAACATCTATGCCCGCCTGGATCGGGCTACGGCGCACGCCGAAATGCACGCCAGCCGTTTGGACAACCAGATGGACGATGTACTCGGCAAGGCCGAGATCGATCTGCAGCTCGAGGAGCGCAAGCGCCGACTCGGCCTGGCCGCCCCGGAAGAAGCAGCCGAGGAGGCGGCCGACGCGGCAGCCGGCGAGGCGATGACCGGTGAGGGTTAGCGGCGCAACCGGGGGGAATCGCGCCGCGTAGAGAAGGTGCAGGTGCCGGCGGCTGCCGGCACCTGCCGGCTATCGATCCTGGCGCCCCGCACACACCATGGCCAGCTCCCGCGAAGAACTTAACCGGCGCGTGCAGAACGCGATCATTCAGCACTCCGTCTTCCGATGGGAAAGCGCGGCCGTCATCGCCCTGACTCTCCTGCTCTCCTTCTTCGGCGCATTCCCGCCAGAGGCCATCGCTGGCTGGTTTCCCGGACCGCTCGTCTGGCTGCTGGGCGGCCTGATCGCCGAAGCCCTCCTCGTCTACTCCAGCATCAAAGATCCGCACCTCGGTCAACAAGTCGTCGCCGACATTCTGCGCCACACGTTTGAGCCGGGCCGGTTGCGGAACCCGGAGCTCCAGAGCCAGGTGCAGAAAGGGCTCGACTACCGCACGCGCATCCAGGCCGCCATCCAAACGCAAAGCGACAGTCTGCTCAAAGACAACCTGACAGAGACGGCGACCCAGATCGATGAGTGGCTGGAGAACGTCTATCACCTGGCGGAGCGACTCGATCGCTATCGCGAGCAGGTGGACCTCCTGACACGCGACCGGCAGGCCGCCCGGTCCCGCCTGCAAGAGCTGCGTCAGAAGCTGGGAAACGAGCCCGACGAGGCGGTGCGCCGGCAGATAGAGGTCACGATCAGCAGCCTGCAACGCCAGATCGAAACCATCGATTCGCTGGAAAACACGATGAAACGCGCCCGCCTGCAACTAGAGAACACGCTGAGCGCCCTGGGTACCATCTACTCCCAAACGATGCTGGTGGACGCCAAAGACATCGACAGCGGTCGGGCCCGCCGCCTGCAACACGAGATCGCGGAGGAAGTGCACGAGCTGAGCGATCTGCTGCACGCCATGGACGAGGTCTATGTCGCCAAAGAAGGAGAGGTCGCCGGCGGCTAAGCCAACGCCCGGTCTGGGACTATTTGCCAAATCGATCTCGCTTTGATAGGATCGCCAGTCGCGCAATTCTTAGGTGCGACCGATTGGCTGGAGTAAAACGTGAAAGTTCTGTTGAAAGAAGACGTCGATAATCTGGGCTATGCCGGCGAGGTCCATAACGTTGCCCCCGGCTATGGGCGCAACTATCTGATCCCCCAGGGGCTGGCCGTGCTGGCCACAGACCCGGTCCTGAGAAGCGCCCGCGCCTGGCGGGAGCGCGCCGCCGCCCGGCGGGCGCAGCTGCGCGCCGAGTATGAGGCGCTCAGCGGTCGGATTGAGGAACTGCGCCTGGTCTTCGAGGCGAAGGCCGGCGAGACCGGCAAGCTCTATGGTTCGGTGACCACGCAAGATATCGTGGACCGGATGAACGAGGCGCTCGGCACCGACCTGGAGCGGCGATCCATCGTGAGCGATCCGCTGCGCCAGGTGGGCGAACACCAGGTGCTCGTCCGGCTGTCGGCCGAGTTTCAACCGCGCGTGACTGTGGAGGTTCAGGCTGAAGGCGGGCCCGCTGACGAGGCCGTCGCCGAGGCGGTTGCCCAGGCGGAGGCCGAGGCGACGGAGGCGTTTGGGGAGCCGGCAGCAGAGCTGGAGGCGGACGAATTCGAGGACGAGGCGTTCGAGGACACGGCGGAAGCCTGAGCGGCAGCCGCCTGATACGCGCGGCCACGGATCCTTCTCAGTGGCCGCGATTATGCCCCAACGGGGCAGCGTAGGCCGTGGACGAACTCGGTAGCATCCTCCGCGAGGCGCGCGAGGCCCAGGGGCTGACCCTGGCGCAGGTTGAGAACGCCACCCGCATTAATCAGCGCTTCCTCGCTGCGCTGGAAAGCGGGGAGTATGGGGCTCTGCCGACGCCCGTGCACGTGCGCGGCTACCTCCGCAACTACGCCCGCTTCCTGCAACTCGACCCACTCCCCCTGCTCGAGCGCTATGAGGTGACGCGCGCCCCAGACGGGGCGCAGCCCGAGCGGACGGAGTGGGAAAGCGCGCCGGGCCAGCCTCTGCAAACGCCTGATAATCAGCCCTTCTTCAATCCGATCAACTTCGATATCGCCGGTAGACGGCGCGACTCCGAGTCGCTGATGCGCCTGGCCATCATCGTGGCCTTGCTCGTCTTCATCGGCCTGGCGGTGAACCGCTTCTTCTTCAGCAACCAGGGCGGCGACGACGACGTGGCTTCGGCCGTTAGCGCCATCCTGGGCAATGAGGAGGCGTTGCCTGCCGGCACGCCCGAAGCGGCCATCACCCTGTCGCCCGGCGACGAGCCGATCGTCTCCACCAGCCGTAACGAGAGCGCCGCCGCCCCAACGCCGACGCGCCCGCGTCTTCCGGCCACCATGGAGGAGATAGCCCTGCGCCTCGAGATCACCGAGCGCACCTGGATGCGTGTCACGATCGACGGCGAGGTCGTCTTCGAAGGCCAGGGCCGCCGCGGCGAAAGCTACGAATGGACGGCCCAGGAGGCCGCCAGCGTCTATACTGGCAACGCGATCGGCATCTTCGTGACCATCAATGGCATCGAGCTGGGCAAGCTCGGCGGTCGTAGCCAGATTGTCGACGAGACCTGGACGACGACCGGCGGGTAGCCCATGAGCAAACAGAAGCGCAAGCGCCAGTTCCACCTGATCACCCTCGGCTGCAGCAAGAACAGCGTCGACTCGGACAGCATGGCCCTGCTGCTGAACCATGGGGGCTATCAGGCCGTGGCGGACGCCGGGGATGCCGGCATCCTCATCGTCAACACGTGCGGCTTTATCGAGCCGGCGCGCCAGGAGTCGATCGGCGTCCTGCGCCAGCTCGTGCGCCAGCGCCAACCCGACCAGCTGATCATCGCCGCCGGCTGCATGGCCCAGCAGTTCAGCGAGCGCCTGGTCCAGGAAGTGCCGGGCATCGACGGCGTCATCGGCACGCGCCGCTGGATGGACATCATCCCGTTCATCAATAGCCTGCGGCGCCACAAGAAGCCGGGGCCACTCTACCATCTGCCGGCCGAGGCGCATACGGTCGGCCGGGACGAGAAAGGCGTGCTGCGCGCCGCCGTGCAGGGCGCCAGCGCCTACGTGAAGATCTCTGACGGCTGCCGCCGCCCCTGCGCATTCTGCACCATCCCCCAGATCAAGGGCACGCACGTCAGCCGCCGGCCGGAGGCCATCCTGGCCGAGGCGCGGGCGCTGGCCGATGCCGGCATCCAGGAGCTCATTCTCATCGCCCAGGACACGACGGACTATGGCCATGACCTCGGCCTGAAGGACGGCCTCAGCCGCCTGCTCGCCGACCTGGTCGCCGCCGTGCCGGACATACCCTGGATCCGCCTTATGTACGCCTACCCTGGCTACGTCACCAACGGGCTGATCGACACCATGGCCGCCCACCCACAGATCCTGCCTTATCTGGACATCCCCTTGCAGCACGGCCACCGGGAGACACTCAAGCGCATGCGGCGCCCGGCCAACCTGGAGTGGGTCTATCGCACGATCGAGCGCATGCGCGCCGCGATGCCCGACCTGGCCATCCGCACGACGTTCATCGTCGGCTACCCGGGCGAAACGGACGCCGAGTTCGAGGGTCTGCTCGACTTCGTGCGGGCGTTGCGCTTCGATCGGGTGGGCGTCTTCACCTACTCCTATGAGGCGACGACGCCGTCCGCCTCGGTCGCCCTACCGGTGCCGGAAGCCGTCAAGGAGGCCCGACGCGAGGCGCTGATGGCCGTCCAGCAGACCATCTCCCTGGCGAAGAACCGGGCGCTGGTCGGGCGCACCTTGCCAGCACTGATCGAGGGCCACGGCGACGGGATTAGCATCGGGCGCACCTATCGCGACGCGCCCGAAGTCGACGGCCTGGTCTTCGTCCCAGGCGAGTTGCCCCTGGGCGAGTTCGTCCCCATCCGCATCGACGGGGCCATGACGCACGATCTGACCGGGGTCCCCGAAGGCACCGACGGTCTCGTCGACGCGCCGGCGATCCCGATCGCGCGCCTGGATGTCCATTAGCTTTCCTCGCGTGCGCACCGAAGGGTCTCCGCCACGAGGCGCCGTCTGCTCCGAAGCCTGCTGATGTTGAACCGCTTTCAATCGACGATCCTGATTCTCTTCGTCGCCCTGCTCGGCGGCGCCTGGATCGTCATCTCTCGTGAAGACGTGCTGCAGTTCACCGGTCGACCGGAGCTCACCGAGGCGCCGCTGGCCGGCTATCTGGCGCCTGACTTCACCCTGCCCACCATTCAGGGAGAGTGGGTGACGCTGAGCAACTTGCGCGGCCGGCCTGTCGTCCTGAACTTCTGGGCCACCTGGTGCCCGCCCTGCCGCGCCGAGATCCCGGACATTCAACGGGTTCACGAGCGCCTCGGCCATCGTGTCCACATCCTGGGCGTGGATCAGGGGGAGATGGCCAACGTCATCACGCCGTTTGGGCTGGAGATGGGCATCACCTATCCGCTGTTGGTCGACGCGGACAGCCAGGTCAACAGGGCCTACGGCATTAACGCCCTGCCGACGACCCTCTTCGTCGACGCGGAGGGCGTCGTGCGCGAGGTGTTTACCGGCATTCTCAACCGGGCGATCCTGGAGAGCCGCATCGAGAAGCTGTTGCGGGATGCCGATTGACGGCACCGCCTGCGACCTGAGCCCTCGTCGATGTTCCCCACCCTCACGCTCGGCCCCCTTGTTATCCCCACGGCGCCACTGACCGTGCTGATCGGCCTCTGGGTGGCGCTCGCCGCCGTAGAGCGAGCGGCGCGCGTGCTCGAGCTGGATGTCAACCAGACCTATGGCCTGGCCACGACCGGGATCATCGCGGGCTTCGTCGGCGCTCGCCTCGCCTTCGTCGGTCTGCATTGGCCCGCCTATCAGGACAATCTGCTGGGCATTCTCTGGCCGATCAACAGCGGTTACCATCTGCTCGGCGGGCTGGTGGCTGGGGGTTTGGCGCTGGTCTATGTCGGGCGCTGGCGCCGCCTGCCGGCAGCGCGCACGCTCGACGCCCTGACCCCCGGCGTAGTGACCGGGCTGATCTTCGTGAGCCTGGCCGACTTCCTGGGTGGGCCCGGCTACGGCGATCCGACGACATTGCCCTGGGGCATCAGCCTCTTCGGCATTCGCCGGCATCCGGTCCAGGTGTACGAGATCGCCGTTGGCCTCGTGGCGCTGGCCGTGTGGGCCGGCTCACTGCCGCCCCGGGGCCGTGATGGCCGGCTCTTGCTCTCCACGACCGCCACCTACGCCCTCGGCCGGCTTCTGGTCGACGCCTATCGCGCCAACGCCCCTCTCACTGCCGAGGGCTATCACACCGTTCAGATCGCCTCCCTGGCGGTGGCCCTCATCGCCCTCATCCTGATTGCCCGGCAGGCGGCCGCGGCCACCTCAGGCGACGACCAGCGGTAGCCTAGCGTCTCGTGGCGCGGCCTGGCGCTATCGGCTACACTGGCGCCATGCGTCCTCCACGCCCCCTGGCGCTCCTGCTATTGCTTGGCATCGCCGCCGCCATTTTCCTCTGGTGGCGGGGCGCCAGAGGGGCAGCCGCCGGCCCGGCGATCGCCCTCTGCCCCGGCCCGGACGCCTACGGATCCACCTGCGCCGTTGCCGACGCCTACAGCTACGTCGACGCCGGCGACGATACGGGCCTCTACGCCGACGACGACACTGTCCTCCTTTCCCTCCCCTTCCCCTTCATCTTTTACGGCCAGACGTACACCGAGGTGCGCGCCAGCAGCAACGGCAATCTCCAATTCACCACGACCAGCGGCGCGTATGCCAACCGCTGCCTTGATGCCGGGCCGGTAGCCGGCCTCGGCGCCATGATCGCCCCGTATTGGGATGACCTGGACCTGACGCTGACCGGGACACTGGAGACGGCGGTCGTCGGCCAGGCGCCGCGCCGGACCTTCGTCGTCGAGTGGGATGAGGTGCCCCGGTTTGGTGGCGGCGATGCGGTGACGTTTGCCGCCCAACTCTTCGAGGAGAGCGGGGACATCGTCTTCCTCTACCAGGAGGTCGAGACCGAGGACGCGCCGCGGGGCGCCAGCGCCACCGTCGGCCTGCAGAGCGAGGCTGCCGGCATGGCCCTGCAATACAGCTGCAATCAGCCGACGCTGGCCAACGCCCGCGGCCTTCTTTGGCGCCATCCAGAGGATCCCGGCCCGGTACCGGCAGCCGCAGGGACCGCCGCGTCGCGCGATGACCGGGCGCTCAAAGGTGAAGCGCCCGACATCCTGGCTGCCTGGCAGGCGGGCGATGCCGCTTCCCTGCGCCAAGTGCAGGCGCGCGGCCTGCGCCAGGCGCCCGCTCGGCCGAGCCAATGGCGCCGGATCGACCTTACCGGCGATGGCCGCGAGGAGCTGATCTGGCTGTGGGGTGGGCCCACACCCCGGCTACTCGTGCTTGACGCAGAGCAGGCCCTGCACAACGCCTGGCTGGCGACGCGGGCGCTGCCGGCGATCCGCCCGGCCCTCGCGGGCACGGGCGACGTGACGGGCGACGGGCGTCCTGACGCGCTCCTGGTCGACCACGCCGGCACAGGTCTCTGGCTGGTGACCCAGGGCGAAACGGAGCTGACGGTCGTCGCGGCGGCCACCTTCTGCCCCGGCCCGGCGCGTTTGGTCGATCGCACCGGCGACGGCCGGCCCGACGTCGTCCGCGACGGGTGCGCCGACCACGACCGACAGATCCTGACCTGGGACGGGGAGCAACTGGTGGAGGCGCCCGCTATCCCCTGACGCCGGCGATGACTTGTCAAGCATTGGCATAAGCGGTAACATGCCGCGCGACAATCGCCGGGCGTCTTGGCACGCATGCCCATGCCCCGGCTCGCGCTGCCGGCGGTGCCGGCACCGGATCGAAAACGAGGGTACGACCAGGCATGTTTGAAGTAGGTCAAGAATACGCCAATCGCCGGGGGCGCTACCGCGTGCTGGCGCTCAACCCGCCACGCATGACGGTCAAATTCGAGGACGGAGACGTCGCCGAACTGAACATCGCTATTCAGGAGCGAATCTGGCAGAACATCGTCGACGACACCGAGGCCGCGCGCCGCAAGATCGCTCGCCGAGAGGGAAGACCGCGGTCAGACGCCCGCCTCTACGTCCGCTCCATCGTCATTTCCGACGCAGAGGACCGTACCCCGGGCGCTCTCCGCGAGCAGCTCTCCACGGTGCCCTCTGGTGCCCCCGACCTGCATCCCGGCGATCGCTTCATCTTCTACGCCATCGAGCTGCGCGTCTTCTTCGCCGTAGCCACGGTGACCGGGCCGCCCATCGAGACCCGGCGCAAGGCGACGGCCAAGAACACCGGCGGTGAGACCATCTACATAGTCCCTCTAGACTGGGACACG
>JBFGLK010000068.1:0-9744 GCA_041576195.1 Promineifilaceae bacterium (SeqCode) | reverse complement strand
CCCCGCCCGTCAGGCCCACCTCGTCCCCGTAGTACAGCCCGGGCGCGCCCGGACAGGTCATCTGGAAGAGCGTCGCCAGCCGCCAGCGCTCTTCGCGCTCGTCGGCGTGGCGGCGAAAGCGGGGCAGGTCGTGGCTGGATAGCAGGTTCTGGTTGGCCAGGGTCACGGGCGGAGCGTACATCATCAGCAGCTCGTGCAGGCCGGCCACGAAGGTCGCCGTGTCCATGCTCTCGGCGGCGAAATAGTCCAGGCACAGCCCATGGAAGGTGTAGTTCATGGTGGCGTCGAACATGTCGCCCTGGAGCCAGCGGCGTGTGTCGCCCCAGATCTCGGCCAGGAGGTAGGCGTCGGCGCGGGCGGCGCGGGCGGCCTGCCGGAAGTCGCGCCAGAACGATGCCGGCACGTGCTGGGCCACGTCCATCCGCCAGCCATCCACGTCGAACCCCTCCAGCCAATGGGCGGTCAGATCGAGGAAGTAGGCGCGCGTCGCCGGGTTTTCCTGGTTCAGGCGGGGCATGGTGAGCACGTTGTACCAGGCCTCGTAGGTCGCCTCGAACGGCGGGCCGTCGTCGTCCGCGCGCTCCACGAGGATGCCCGTGGCTTCGGCGAAGGCGGCCAGCCACGCCTCGCGCTCGGCCGGCGGGCGCCGGTAGTGTGCCGGCACGCGGTGTGGCCGGTAACGTACCCGCAGCGGCCACTCCCGAATCGTGAACCAGTCCCAATAGGAGGACGCCGGGCCCTTCTCAGCCACGTCACGGAAGGCGAAAAAGCCGGGATGGCAATGGTTGAACGAGGCGTCGAGCACGATCCGCATCCCGCGCTCGTGGACCGCCGCCACCAGCGCCCGCAACGCCTCGTTGCCTCCAAATGCCGGATCGACGGCGGTGAAATCGGTGCAGTCGAACTTGTGGTTGGAGGGCGAGGCGAAGATCGGGTTGAGATAGAGAAGGTCCACGCCCAGCCCAGCCAGGTAATCCAATCGCCCCTGGATCCCGGCCAGGTCGCCCCCCTGAAAGCCGTCTCTCGTCGGCGGTGCGCCCCAGGCGTCCGCGCCGGGCGGGTCGTTGGTCGGATCCCCGTTGGCAAACCGCTCCGGAAAGATCTGGTAGATGACGGCCCCCTGCGCCCACTCCGGCGGATCGGCGGACGCCGGTCGCCCCAGCCGCAAATGGAACGGCGTCTCGACGGCGTGCATCTGGCCGGGCGCCGCCAGGTAAACGGGTTGGCCGGCCTGGTTCCGGAAGGCGAAGGAGTAGCGGAGGGCCTGGCCGGCCGGCCGCACCGCCACCTGCCAGTAGCGATAGCGGCCAGTCTCGCCCCAGGCCTCCAGCGGTGTGACGCGCGCCTGGCCGTCGTTCCAGACGAGATTCGCCTCTACCAGCGACGGCTCCGTCTTCAGGCGGAAGAGGATGGAGCCGTCAGGCCGCTCCAGGCAGTGGGCGACGTCCTCCTGGCGATAGACGATGTCGTGCGGGACCAGGGAGCCGGTGCGGCCAAACAGCATGTGTTCGAGAATTTCGCTTGACATAAAACGCGTCCTGTCTCCGGGCGTATTGGTTTGTCGGACCGGGGCCTAACTCTAGTCGATTCGGGCGCGTCCGGCGAACGACCCGTGGGAGCGACAACCAGTCATCGGTCGACGGCCTGAGGCGCCATGCATTGCGCCCCTGCACGGGGTTTGGCCCCTGCCACCGGTGGTCACCCTGTCCCAATGGACAGGCCCGATCCTCGCCCCCCGATCGATGTGGCCCCGCCTGCTCGCAGCTACACTTTAGCAAACCATCCAACATATGCCCGGAGACCCCGATGACTTCCAACCCCCACCCTCTCACCCCCCCATCCACTAATCGCCCCACCGCCCTGATCACCGGCGCCTCGCGCGGCCTGGGCCTGGCCCTGGCCCGGGCCCTGGCAGGGGCGGGCTGGCAACTGATCATCGACGCGCGCGACGCGGGCGCCCTGGCCGCGGCCGCCGCCGAGCTCGCCGAGCAGGCCGTCGTCCGGGCCATCCCCGGGGACGTCGCCGACGCCGCCCACCGGCGGGCGCTCGCCCGCGCCGCCGGCGAGCTGGGCGGCCTCGACGTCGTCGTGAACAACGCCGGCACGCTCGGCCCGAGCCCGCTGCCGGCATTGCTCGACATCCCCCTAACGGAGCTCGCCCGGCTCTTCGCGCTCAACGCCATTGCCCCGCTCGCAGTCTTGCAGGCGGTCGGCCTCCACCTGCGCCCCGGCGCCCGCATCCTCAACATCACCAGCGATGCCGCCGTGGAGGCCTATCCCGGCTGGGGCGGCTACGGCGGCAGCAAGGCAGCCCTGGAGCAGCTGTCGGCCGTGCTGGCGGCAGAGAACCCCGACTGGCTCGTCTATCAGGTCGATCCCGGCGACATGCGCACCGCCATGCACCAGGCGGCCTTCCCTGGCGAAGACATCAGCAATCGGCCGCTCCCGGAGGCCAGCGTGCCCGCTCTGCTGCGGCTGATCGGCGGCGAGTTGCCGAGCGGGCGCTACCAGGCGCGCGCGCTCGCCTCGAGCGCGCTCGAGGCGCTGGAGACCGCGTGATGGTCCCCGCGCTTCCCGTCCGCCCCGCCGCGAAACAGGCGCTCCCCGACCTGCTGGATTTCGAGCTGCCGGCAGCACGCGAGGCCACCGCCCCGCCGGAAGCCCGCGGTCTCGCCCGCGACGAGGTGCGCCTGTTGGTCTCCTACCTGGACAGCGATCGCCTCCTGCACACGCGCTTTCGCGACCTGCCCTGCCTGCTCTCGCCGGGCGACCTGCTGGTCGTCAACACGAGCGGCACGCTCAACGCCGCCCTGCCGGCGCAGGGGCCCGACGGCGCCAACCTGCGCCTGCACCTCTCCAACCGCCTGGCGCCGGGCCTCTGGACGGTCGAGCTCCGAAGGCCCTCGGCCGCCGGCAGCGAGCCGTTGCTCGACGCCCGGCCCGGCACCTACCTGCGGTTGCCCGCCGGCGCCTGGGCCCACCTGCAACGACCCCACGTCGCTGCCGGAGACCGAGTCCGCCTTTGGGTGGCGCGGCTGTCCTTTCCCCTTCCGTGGCATCGCTATCTCGCCCGGCACGGCGCGCCCATCCGCTATGGCTATGTGACCGAGTCGTGGCCCGCCGAGATGTACCAGACAGTGTATGCCACCGAGCCGGGCAGCGCCGAGATGCCGTCCGCCGGTCGCGCCTTCACGCCGGAGATCGTCACCCGGCTGGTGGCCCGGGGCGTCATGGTCGCCCCCCTCCTGCTGCACACCGGGGTGGCCAGCCTGGAGGCCGACGAGCCCCCCTACCCCGAGCCGTACCTAGTGCCGCCGGCCACGGCGCGTCTCGTCAACCTGACGCGGGCGCACGGCGGCCGGGTGATCGCCGTGGGCACGACCACCGTACGGGCGCTGGAAACGGTCGCCAAACCCGCCGGCCAGGCAGCAGCCGGTCAGGGATGGACCGATCTGGTGATCACGCCCGAGCGGGGCCTGCGCCTGGTGGACGGTATGCTCACGGGCCTGCACGAGCCCCGCGCCTCTCACCTGGCGATGCTGGAAGCCCTGGCGCCCCGCGCACACCTGCGCCAGGCTTACGAGGAAGCCCTACGCGAAGGGTATCTCTGGCACGAGTTCGGCGATCTGCATCTGCTCCTGCCCGCCTGATCCGATCCGGCGACCGGCGCCCGCCGGCGGTTGGCGGCGTCGAAGTCGTGGCCGATAATCACGGCCATGACCCCCCTGATCTTCCTGGCCCAGGGCGCCGGGCTGGGGCTGACGGCGGCCGGGACGCCCGGCCCCCTCCAGGCGCTGCTCATCTCCCAGACCCTGGGCTGGGGCTGGCGGCGTGGGCTGCCACTTGCCCTGGCGCCGCTCATCGCCGACGCCCCAATCGTCTTGCTGACGACCTTCCTGCTCGGTCAGCTGCCGGCGCTGGCCTTGCGGCTGATTGGGGTTACCGGCGGGCTCTTCGTGCTCTATCTTGCCAGGCAGCTGGTCGGGCAGTGGCGGGCCGTGCGCGGGTTGCCGGCAGGTGGCGCGACCGGCCCCAACGGGACGGCCCAGATCGGCATGCGCCAGGCCGTGCTGGTGAACTATGCCAGTCCCGGCCCCTACGTCTTCTGGGCCCTGGTGAACGGCCCCCTCCTCCTCGAAGCCCTGGACCAGTCGGCCGGCCACGCGATCGCGTTTCTGGCAGGTTTCTACGGGGTCTTCATCGCCGGGATGGGCCTGATGGTGCTGGCCTTCGACCGGGCGCGGCGGCTCGGACCACGCCTGACGGCCGGCCTCATGCTGGCCACCATCGCGGTCCTCGTCCTCTTTGGCGCGCTGTTGCTCTGGCGCGGGCTGGTTGGCTAGGCGCCCGGTCGAGACGTCAGGCAGCTCCCCGGCTAGGCGCGCCCGCCCTTGAGCGTGGCCTGAAGCGCCGCCAGCCCCTCATCATCCCCGGCGGCAGCCAGCGCGGCCTGGGCCGGCCAGCTCGATGGATCGGCCAGCCGGAAGCGCGTGCCAGCCCCATCCAGAATGGCCTGGAGCCGCTCGACCGGCGTGTCGGCCAGCGCGGCGAACGTGCCGATTCCCTGGTCTTTGAGGATGCTCTCGATCTTGGGCCCGATGCCCTCGACGCGACGCAGATCGTCGGCCGCCGCTGACTCGGCGCTCGCTAAGACCGCGGTATTGACGGCGGCGGGGGCGGCGGTCTCCCGCTCCGCCAGGCGGGCGCGCAGCCCCGCCAGATCGGCCGCCGCCCGCTCCAGCCGCTCCTGCGCGTCGCGCAGGCGGGCCTGGATCGCCTCGGCCCGGCTCTCGCTGCCACGCAGCGCGGCCTCTAGGCGTTCCAGGCGCAGCTGCCGATCGCCGCTCTGACGCCGCCAGTAAAAGACGTCGATCAGCCACTCCATCAACCAGCCGGTGATGACGCCCAGCAAGAAACTCTTCCACTTCATCGCTTGCACCTCGCTTCTGCACGCCGACGCGGTCGATCCGCCTGGGAGATTGTTTCGGCGCTGACGTCAATTATAGAAATGGCCGATCGACGTTGTCAAAGCGCCGTGGCCGGGCGACGGTCCGCCCTCCTTGGTCCCGGCGGTCGCTTCACGGTACACTGAGGTCATGACCCGGCTCATTTGGGACGTGGGCACGGCCTACGACTTTTTTCTCAGCCTCTACGTGCTTTATCATCCGGAGGATTATGGCCTGCGGCGCGCCTGGGCCGCGGGCGTCCGCTCCCGCTTGCCGGCAACTGAGCGCGATCTGCTGGGCGATCTGTTCGATTTCCTCGCCTTCCCACTCGGCTGGGTCCACCAGCTGCCGGCGCCCCGCGACGGCGCGGCCGTCTTGCGCGCCTTCGAGGCGCTGGCACCTTCGCGCCGGCTCGAGGCCCTGTGCACGCCGACATCCCGCCACGATGAGATGCCGGCCATCCTGGGCGCCGTGGCTACCCGCGGCGACTGGGGACCAGACGACGTCGAGGCGCTGCGCGCGCTCTACGAGCGCTACGAGCAAAAGCCGCCCCGGAAGAAGCGGTTGACGCGGTTCCTCGATCTCTGGGCCGGGGCCGAAGCCACAAGCGAGCGGCTCCTGGCCGCTTTCCGCGCTTACTACGAGGAGTTCTTCGCTGAGGAAGAGGACCGCATTCGGCCCGTACTTGAGGACGCGGCCGCACAGGCCGTCGATCTGGCCGGCCGCGTGGATCTACCGGAGCTGCTAGACCGGCTGGGCCAGGGCGTGCGCTTCGCCGATGCGCGCGATGTCCCGGAGCTCGTCCTGGCGCCCTCGTTCTGGATCACGCCCCTCATCGTGATGGCCCCACTCGGCGAGTCGCGTCAGCTCTTCGTATTTGGCGCCCGCCCCGTCGGGATGTCCCTGATCCCGGGCGAGCTGGTGCCGGATGGGCTCTATCACGGCCTGAAGGCGCTGGCCGACCCGACCCGTCTGCGCATCCTGCACTATTTGAGCCAGTCGCCGATGACGCCCGCCGATCTCGCCCGGCGCCTTCGGCTGCGCCCGCCGACGGTGACCCACCACCTGCAGACGCTACGCATCGCCGGGCTGGTGCGTCTGTCGATCGAGCCGGGTGGCCGGCGGCTCTATGCAGCGCGGGCGGAGGCGATTGCCGGCAACTACGAGGCCTTGCGCGCCTTCCTCGACGACGCGGCGGTCCCCGGCGACGGCCCGCCCGCGGATGGCACCTGAGTTGTGATGGAATCACGGGGGACTGGAGCCGGGCACTTCTTTCAAAATGGGCTCCATCGCACTATAATGTGTCTGTTGACTGGAAGCTCTTGTCACAGGTAGTCGCGTTCCAATCAAAAAGAATGAGCCCGCCGGGCAGGCGATGCCCCCGGCTGTGGCGTTCTGCTCGTGAGTTGTGGCTCACGAGCCCTGCCGGAGTGTGCCACGGACCATGCCACCATCGCGGAACCAGACCATCCTGATCGTCGACGATGACAAGCTCGTCTCGCGAACCTTGCAGCGCGCCCTCAAGATGTATGGCTATCAGGCCATGTCCGCCAAGAGCGGCATCGAGGGCCTGCAGCTGGCGCGGCGGCATCGCCCGGATCTCTTCATCCTGGACATCATGATGCCGGGCACTGACGGCTTTCAGGTCTGCCGGCAAATCCGCCAGGATCCACTGCTTCACGAGATCCCGGTGCTCTTTCTGACCGCCCGCGGCAAGGAAGAAGACCGCATCGAGGGCTTCCGCGCCGGCGGCGACGACTACCTCGGCAAGCCGTTCAACATGGAAGAGCTGCGCCTGCGGGTGGAGGCGATCTTGCGCCGCACGCGACCGGCGCCGGCGCCGGTGCCAGTGGACCTGGCCGTTCTCAAGGTAGGAGACGTGAGCCTGGACTGCCAGCAGTTCACCGTCACCACGCCGAGCGGCTCCGCCCAACTGACCAACGTCCAGTTCGATCTGCTCTACCACCTGATGAGCAACGCCGGCCGCATCTACACCAGCCAGCAGCTGCTCCAGGATGTGTGGGACTATCCGCGCGACTCCGGTAGCCCGGAGCTGGTGCGCGCCCACATCAAGAACCTGCGCGAGAAGATTGAGCCGGAGCCGGGCAACCCGACCTACGTGCGTACGATTCAGGGACACGGCTATACCTTCCAGTCCTCCTCGTGAGCCATCACGTCGTCCCTTGCCCGTGACGTCATGCAGGCCAGCGTCGTACCGCTCAACGACTGTGGACCCAGCGACCCGACGACTATGACCCATCCCATCCCTTCTCAATCTCCGCCGCTTGCCCTGGGCGCCGAGCCGGCGCGCATCCTCGTGGTCGAAGATGACGCGCAGATGGCCAGGATGGTGCAGAGCCTGCTCGCCAGCCGGCTGGATTGCCAGATCACGGTCGCCAACACCGGCCAGGAGGCCCGCCGCGCCCTGAAGGCCAGCCTGGCGCCGGAGGCCATGCCTTTCGACCTGGTCCTGCTCGACATGCACCTGCCGGACACATTTGGGCGCGAGGTGCTGGAATGGATACGCGGCCACGCCCGGTTGCGCTACACCCGGGTCATCATCCTCACGGCCCTGACGAGCAAAGAGGAGCTGATCGCCGCCCTCTCCGCCGGCGCGGACGACTATCTCACCAAGCCGTTCCTACAACAGGAACTGTTGGCCCGGGTCGAGACTACGCTGCGTTCCCATGAAATGGAGAAGCAGCTCGAGATGCAGAGCCGGCAGCTCGCCCTGCTGAGCCAGATCGGCACGCGCATGGTGGCCAAGCGGAACATCGACGCCGTCCTGGACGAGGCGGTCGACGGTGTGCGGCTGCTCTTGAACACCGAATTGGGCGCCATCTTCTTTTACGAGGGACGCCATCAGGGGCTGCATTGCCCCCGGGCCAGCTCCAGCAGTGAGGAGGCGCCGGTCTTCAGTGTGGTGCCGCTCGGCTACGGGCTGATCAGCCAGGTCTTCTCCGAGCAGACGCCTCTGCGCGTCGATCGGCCGGAGGAGTGGCCGGCGTTCTCGCCCTCGTTTGACGCGCCACGGGACATCCCGGTCCACAATATGCTGCTGGCTCCGCTGCGGGCCAAGCAGAAGTGCATCGGCGTGCTTGTGGCGGCCAACCGGCGGGAGGGCCGCTTCAGCGAGTCGGAGTTCGACCTCTTCAAGACTCTGGCCAACGCCGTCAGCCACGCCGTCGAGAATGCCATGTTGTTCAGCCACACGGTGCAGCAGAAGCGGGACCTCATGCGCAGCCGCGATCGCTTGCAGGCCGTCATCGATGGCATCCAGCACCCGATCTACACGGTCGACGCCTCGTGGCAGGTACAGGCCATCAACCAGAGCCAGTTGGACGAGCTGCCGGCAGGCGAGTCCCCGCTGGGCCAGATCTGCCACCGGGTCTTCTTCGGGCGCGAGCTCCCGTGCCCGGCGTGCGCCGTGCCCATCGCCCTGGAGCAGGGCGCCATGGCCCGCTGGTCGGATCGCTCGCAAGTCGAGGACCATCAGGCGCGCGAGTGGGAGGTCACCGCCTATCCCATCCCCGCCCCGCGCACCGAGCGCCGCCAGGCGGTCGTCGTATGGGAAGACGTGACCGAGGAACGCCGGCTGGAGTATTCGCTGCTCCAGGCGGGCAAGATGGCGGCCATCGGCCAGCTCGCGGCCGGCGTGGCGCACGAGATGAACAACCCCCTGTCCGTGATCACCGCCAGCGCCCAGATGCTCAAGGTGGTCACCGACGAGGCGAGCGAGAGCTATGAACTGGTAGACCTGATCGACCAGGCCAGCGAGCGTGCCGGCAACGTCGTGCGGGAGCTTCTCGACTTCGCCCGCCAGAAAGAGTATCAGTTCGCCGAGACGGACATCAACGAGTCAATTCGGCAGGCACTCACCCTCGTCTCCTACCAGCTGCAGACCGCGGGCGTGCAGGTCGACCTCAGCCTGACCGACGATTTGCCGGCCACGACCGCCAGCGCGGAGCACCTGAAGTCCGTCTGGATCAACATCATGATCAACGCCCGCGACGCGCTCGAAGGCCGTGACGGCGAACGACGGCTGGACATCACGACGCGCCTGGCGCCGGAGGATGGCCAGCTTCATGTCCAGTTCCGCGACAACGGCACGGGCATGTCGGCGTCGGAGCGGGAACACATCTTCGAGCCGTTCTACACGACCAAGGAGCCCGGGCAGGGGACGGGGTTGGGCCTCTCAACCTCCCACCGCATCATCGAACAGCACACCGGCGAGATCGAGGTCAACAGCGAGCCCGGCGAGGGTACGACGTTTGTCATCCGCCTCCCCGTTAGTGCATAATACACGCGGCTGATCGGCCAGGCGCCACCGGGCAACCGGCCCCCGGGCCTGTGCCGACGCCGGCCGAGGATCCCGATGACGCTCAGCACAGCCGACGTGGTCACCCTGGGGGACGTGTTGCGCCTGGCGCTGCCATTGAGCACGCTGGTCGTCAGCGGCACGGACCTGCGGGCGCGGCCGGTCAACTGGGCCGCCCTGTTGGCGGAGTGGACGGCGCTGGAGACCCAGGTAGAGGCCAACGACCTGGCGATCGTGCCCAATGGACTACTCCGTTCGGAGCAGGGGCCGGAGGTTGCGGCGGGCCTCCGCGGCCTGGCCGGCCTCCACGTGGCCGGCATTCTCGCGTTTGGCGCGCTGCCGGCTCCGGCCGTGGACACGGCGCAGGAGCTCGACCTGGCAGTGCTGGTGGTGCCGGCACAGACTTCCCTGCGAGAAGTCCAGCAAAACGTCACCGCCCTGCTCCTCGACCGCCAGCGCCAGACGTCCGAACGCGGCATG
>JBFGLK010000067.1:0-9758 GCA_041576195.1 Promineifilaceae bacterium (SeqCode) | reverse complement strand
TATACCTGATGCCGTTCGACCTCCGCTTCTGGTAGACGGGCCCTGGCCCCTGCTACAATCCCGCCCATGCGCTACGCCATCTTCTCGGACATCCACGCGAACTTGCCCGCCCTCAATGCCGCGCTGGACGCCATCCACGCCGACGGCGCCGACCGCCTGATCTGCCTCGGCGACCTCGTCAACTCGGGCCCGTTTCCCGCCGCCTGCGTCGACCGCGTGCGGGCGCTCGGGTGCCCCGTCGTGCAGGGCAATCACGAGCAATATGTGCTCCAGCAGGCTGCGGGCACGCTGCCCGAATCGCCCGCCGGGCTGGTCGCCGCCTGGACCGCCAGTCAGCTCTCCGCCGACCAGCTCGCCTACCTGGCCGCCCTGCCAGCCTGCCTGCAGCTCGACTCCGCCCACGGCCACGACGCGCTCTGCGTCCACGCCTCGCCCGCCAGCGACCAACAGGGGTTCCTGCCCGGGCAAGACGACGAAACGATCGCCACCCTCATGGCAGGCAGGGACGGCGTCACAGTGTTCGCCGGCCACACGCACCAGCCGCTCTATCGGCGCTGGTCCCGCAGCTGGCTCATCAACGGCGGCTCGATTGGCATGCCGCTCGATGGCACCACGACGGCCAAATACTGCCTGGCGGAAGACACGCCGGCAGGCTGGCAGATTCAGTTCCGCGCCGTGTCCTACGACGTAGACGAAGTCATTCGCGCGTTTGACACGACCGGGCTGCAGGCTGCCGGCGGCGTCTTTGCCGCCCTGTTCCGCTTTCAGATGGCTACCGGCCAGGTCATCATCGGGGACTATTTCGCGGCCGTCGATCGCTTCGCCTCCCTCCAGTCGCTGACCATGGACGCGGCCATGGAACGCTTCCCGGTGCCTGCGGTGCTCCGCCGTTGGTGGCCACCGCAGAACGGTTCGGTGCAGGATGGCCAGCGCTAAGCGACAGGCTTGCGGCGGCGCGGCTCGGTGGCGGCGCCTGGCGCCGCTCGCCCTGCTGCTGATTCTCCTGGCGGCCTGGGGCGCCCGCCCGGTCTCCGCGAGCTGGCAGTCCCGGGTGGCTCCGTCCGTGCTGGCGCAAGCGACCGACGGCGAGACCACGTTCCTCGTCCATCTGAGCGCCCGAGCGGATCTGCGGCCGGCAGCCACCATTACCGACTTGCTGGACCGGCGGCAGTGGGTCATCGCCCGTCTCCAAAGTACGGCCGAGCGCAGCCAGCGGCCATTGCGCCCGCTTCTCGAGCAGCATGGAGCGGGCTATCGTGCCTTCTGGATCGGGAACCTGATCTGGGTACGTGGCGACCTGGCGCTGCTCGTCGCCCTCGCCCAGCAACCGGGCGTCGCGCGGATTACGCCTGACTCGCGCTTGCTCAGCATCGGGCCCGAACCGCCGCGTCAGGCACCGGCGCCCGATAACCCGACCGCCGGGCCGGAATGGAACCTGAGCCACATTGGCGCCCCTGGCGCCTGGGCCCAGGGGGTGGTGGGCAGTGGCATCGTCATCGGCGGGCAGGACACGGGCTACGCCTGGCAACACCCGGCCCTTCGCAGTAGCTATCGCGGCTGGGACGGCGTTGCCGCCACCCACGACTACAACTGGCATGACGCGATCCACGAGGACGACGCGCACACGCCGCCGGGCAACCCGTGCGGCTATGACAGCCCTGAGCCTTGCGACGACGACGGCCATGGCACCCACACGATGGGCACCCTGGTCGGGGACGATGGCCTCGGCAACCAGATAGGCGTTGCCCCTGGCGCGCGCTGGATCGGCTGCCGGAACATGGAACAGGCCTGGGGCCGCGTCTCCACATACACCGAGTGTTTTCAGTGGTTTGTAGCGCCCACGGACGGAAACGACGCCAATCCCGACCCAACCCGAGCGCCGCACGTCATCAGCAACTCGTGGTCCTGCCCACCCTCCGAGGGGTGCACCGACGTGGATGTGCTGCGCACGGTGGTGGAAAACGTTCGCGCTGCCGGCATCGTGGTGGTGGCCAGCGCCGGCAATGCCGGCCCTTCGTGCGCCTCGATCGCCGCGCCGCCGGCCATCTATGACGCGTCGCTAACGGTCGGGGCCACCGATTTCCAGGCGAATAGCCTGGCCGCCTACAGCAGCCGTGGCCCGGTGCTCGCGGACGGGAGCGGCCGCCTCAAGCCAGACCTCGTCGCGCCGGGAAGTAGCGTGCGCTCGAGCCTGCCGCCCGATGGCTACGGCTTGAAATCGGGCACGAGCATGGCTGCCCCTCATGTCGCCGCCGTTGTCGCGCTCATGTTGCAGGCCAATCCCACCCTGATCGGGCAGGTCGACCTCGTCGAGGGCCTCCTGCGCCAGTCCGCGCAGCCGCTAACCGTGGCGGAAAGCTGCGGCGGCGTGCCCGGCACCGACGTGCCGAACAACTCCACCGGATTTGGCCGTGTCGACGCCGTGAGCGCCGTCGCTCTCGCCCGCACACCGCCAGGATGGCAGACGACGTTGATGCCCGCCGTCCTGCATCCATAGTCGTCTCGCAGAGGTATACGATGCCCGCCCCGCTCGATCCCCTCAGTCGCCTTCCAGCGGTCGTCCTCGCCGGTGGCGTCGCGGCCCCGGGCGATCCGCTCTTTGCGCTCGCCCGAGGCGGCCCCAAGTCCCTGATCGATCTGCGCGGCCGCCCGTTGATCGACTACACGCTGGCGGCGCTGGAGGCAGCGCCGGCCATCGCGGACGTCGTGGTCGTCGGCGTGCCACCCGCGAGCATCCTGCCGGCACGCCGGATCGCGGTCAGGCTGCCCGATCAGGGTTCGCTCGTACGCAACGCCCTGGCCGGTCTGCGCTGGACACGCGAGCAGCAGCCAGACGCCAGCGCGGTCCTCCTGTGCACTGCCGATTTGCCGCTGTTGACGCCGGCGCTGGTGGGCGCCTTCCTGGCCGCGTGCAGCCCGCCGCGCCACGACCTCTACTACCCCATTGTGTCGCGCGCAGTGATGGAGGCGGCCTTTCCAGCCGCGCGCCGCACCTACGCCCGGCTCAGGGATGGCGAGTTCGCCGGCGGGGACATGGCGCTCATTCACCCACGCCTCCTCGATTCGGACCCCGGCTTCTGGGAGGCGCTGACGGGCGCGCGGAAGCACCCATTGCGGCTCGCGGGCGTTGTTGGATTGACCATCCTGCTCAAGGCGGCCCTGGGCAGACTAACCGTTCGCGACGTCGAGACCCGGGCGGCACGTCGGCTCGGGCTCAGCGTGAGGGCCGTCGAGGTCCCCCATGCCGAGCTTGCCATGGACGTCGACAAGCCGCACCAGCTCGCCCTGGCTGCCGAGCGCCTCGGCGCTGCCGGCACAACAGGGCCATAGGAGCCGATTGAAATGAATAGGTTCGTTGCCATCGAGGGCGTCATTGGCGTCGGCAAGACCACGCTCGCCCGGCTGCTGGCCCCGCATCTTGGCGCCAGTCTGCTTCTGGAGGTGTTCGAGGAAAACCCGTTCTTGCCCCTCTTCTATGGCGACCGGGATCGCTATGCGTTTCAAACGCAGATCTTCTTCCTTCTCAGCCGCTATCACCAGCAGCAACGCGCCGTGCCTGAGGCCCTGCGACAGGGGATGCTGGTCAGCGACTACACCTTCGCCAAAGACGAGATCTTCGCCTGGCTCAACCTCAAGGACGACGAGCTGGCCATGTATGGGCGGGTACACGCCGCCCTTGCCGAAAAGCTGCCGCGGCCCTCGCTTATCGTCTATCTCCAGGCGAGCCACGACGTGCTGATGCGCCGCATTGCCTTGCGCGACCGGCCCTATGAACGGGACATGGATCCTGACTACATCCGCAACGTCTCCTCTGCCTATGACGCCTGGTTGGCCCATCTGGAGGGCGTTCCCGTCCTGAGGATCGACACCGACGACATCGACTTCCTTTCGCGTGAGTCGGACATGGACCGGATCGTGGCCCAGGTGCACCAGCGGCTTGCCGAGCCAGATGTCCGCGACGAAGGAGCTGCCGGCGTGCGCCTGCCGATGAACGGCGACCCGCTGGGCCAGCTGCAGGCGTTCCAGCGGGCGACGGCCCAGAGCAAAGAGGCCGAGGCGGACCTGTTCGGCGACTTCTTCCGCCTGGCCGAGGGGATCGGCGGGCTGGCGCGCTTGCTGACGACCATTCAGGCCGATATGCAACAGGGATTACGCGATGGCCTTGACCGTGACCGGGCGTATTCGCGTGTGCTTGGGGAGGCCCACGATTCGCTGGGGCAGGAGCTGGCCACGCTGCTCGGCCTTGTGCTGCAGCTGGCCAACGTGGCCCAGGTCGACCTGGAGGATGCATACCTGGAGCAGGTGCGTCTGCCGGCACGGCGGCCATGGTCCAGGACCACTCTCTGAGTCACCAGTGACATAGTACCATTTACGCCGTTTACCCTTTTTGTGACAATGGGTTCGCAGTAGCCGCGTGCCCATTTTGCCGGCACGTTAGTGCCCGCGGGCATGGCCAGTGAGGCCGCTCGCACAACCCGGGCGTCGCGCCCGGAGACGTGTCTCGACCCGCATGACGCTGGCGAGGCGCGCGTACGACAGCATTCGATGAAGTTGCAGCACGTTACGCATGGGCATGATCGTCGCCCCAGGCTGGATCGTAACTGAGACCATGGCAGACGACTCTTCCGGAACGGCGTCGTCTTCTGCGACCCGCGACCGAGATCGCCTGCAGGTCCTGTACTCGGTCAGCGCCATGTTGCGGCAGGTGGAGGCAGGCGGCCTTGACCTGGATGCCATCCTGCCCCGCGTGTTGAGTATCGCCATCGACGTCCTGACAGCGCGCAACGGAAGCATCATCCTGGCGGACGAGCGCTGGCAGGCAGAGCACTTCTGGCATGTGGACGACAGCGGCCAGGCGATTGCCAGCCGGTTTGTCAGCGAAGTGCTGACAGACGGCATCGCCGGCCAGGTCATTCAGCACCGGCAGTCCGTGATCATCGACGACACGTCGGCAGATACGCGGTGGCTGCCCCGCCCCGGGCATCCGACCGCCCTGGAGCCGTGGTCTGCGCTGTGCGTGCCGCTCAGCAGTCGCGAACACACGTTTGGGGCCATCACCGTGTTGCGTCCTGGCGGAGCCCAGTTCGACGACGCCGACTTGAGCCTTCTGGAGACGATCGCCAGTCAAGCGGCGACGACGATCGAAAACGCCCGCCTGCTGGCCGACTCAGAGCACCGGGCCCGGAAACTGGCCACCCTGGTGGCCGCCACGCAGGCGATCTCGGCAAACCTGCGCACGTCCGACCTCATGCGCGTGGTGCCGGAGCAGATGGCCCGCCTTCTTGAGGCGAGCAGTTGCATGATCGTGCGCTGGGTGCCTCATCTACGGCGCTTTCGCCGCTGGATGGCCTTCCCGACCGGGCTGATGATGCCAACGGACGCACCCTGGGCGGCCGGACTGCTGGAGATCCCCGAACCGCACCAGGTGTCGCTGGTCTCCCCGAAACTGCCCGCCGACCAGCGCGAATGGCTCGAAGGCATCGGCGCGCAAACGGCGGTCACCGTTCCTTTCATGGCGCAGGGTCGCGTGCTCGGCCTGGCGCTTATCCTGGACAACGACCGCGCGCGCCGCTACAGCGAGCAGGAGATCGCCCTGCTACAAACGATGGCCAGTCAGGCCGTGGCCTCGCTGGAGAACGCTCGCCTCTACGAGCGCACGCAGCGCCAACTGCAGGAGTCGGCCTTTCTGAACGAAGCCGGCAAGGTCGTCAACTCCACGCTCGATCTGAATCAGATGATTCAGGCACTTCTGGAGAAGATCAACGAGATTCTCAACGTGGAGGCGCTCTCCATCGCCATGCTCGACAAGGCATCGAACGAGCTGGTCTTTCAGGTGTCGGTCGGCGTCGGAAGCGCCGAAATCGTGGGCCTGCGCATTCCGGCGACGGCTGGCGTCTCCGGCTGGGTTCTCCGGCACGGACTACCGGCGCTGGTTCCGGACACGAGCGCCGATGCCCGGGTGAGCCCCGCCGGGGACGCCCGTACCGGCCATCCCACGCGCGCCATCATCTGCGCGCCGCTGCAGGCTCGCGGCCGCGTCTTTGGCACCATTCAGGCAATCAACCCCTATGTCGGGACGTTCAACGAAGACGACCTACAGCTCCTGGGCAAGCTCGCCAGTATGGCCAGCAGCGCGATCGACAACGCGCGACAGTTCGGCGAGACGCTGGCCGCCGAGGCACGCTATCTCGGCCTGTTCGAGGACAGCATCGACGCCATCCTCCTCACCGACGCGCATGGCTTCGTCATTGAGACCAACCGTCGCGGCCTTCAGTTCCTCGGCTACAGCCGCGACGAGCTGCTTGGCATGCACATCAGCCAACTCCACCCAGACGAGCCCGATCTCCTGAGCGGCAGCATGCTGGCCCGCATTCAGACGGATGCCTACGTGTTCAGCAGCCAGGTGCTAACACAGTCGGGATCGATGATTCCGGTGGAGGTGCACGCCAGGCGCGTGAGCACGACCGAAGGCGGGATGCTTCAATGGATCCACCGGGATATTACCGAGCAGGTGGAGCTCGAATCCATGCGTGAAGATCTCATGGCCATGCTCTTTCACGACTTGCAGAGTCCCTTGAGCAACGTCATCTCCGGCCTGGAGTTGTTGGAGTACGAGCTCGATCCGGAGAAGAACTCCAAAGCTGTGGCCATCCTGCGCATCGCCGGACGGAGTAGCCAGCGCCTGCACAACTTGATTCGTTCGCTACTCGACATCAACCGGTTGGAAGCCGGCTATCCCATTTCGAATCGGGCTCCCACCACCATCGAGACTTTGCTCTCTGCCGCGCTGGAGGTGGTCGAACCCGCCATGCAGCGGCGCAGGGTCGCTCTGGCCACCGAGATCGACCCCGACCTCCCGGATTTGCACATCGACGGTGACATGATAACGCGTGTCCTGGTCAACCTGCTGGACAACGCGCTCAAGTATTGTGAGGGTGGCAAGCAAGTGACGCTTTCTGCGGCAATGGAAGCGACGACTGGCCGCGTTCGGATTTGCGTCGCCGACCAGGGCCCGGGTATCCCGCCGGCCACGCGCCAGGCCGTCTTCGACAAGTTCTTCCGCATTCAAGGGCGCGGCGGCGCCAAGGGGCTGGGCCTCGGGCTCGCCTTCTGCCGGATGGCCGTCGAGGGGCATGGCGGCGCTATCTGGGTTGAGGACGCGCCGGGCGGCGGAGCCATGTTCTGCTTCACCCTGCCTATCGGCGATGAGGCACTTAATGACTGAGCGCCTCTACTATACTGATGCATACGCCACCCGCTTTGAGGCGCGCGTCGTTGAACGGTCGCGCGCCGCCAGCCACGGGATCCTCGTGCTCAATCGGACGCTGTTCTACCCGACGTCGGGCGGCCAGCCTCACGACCTCGGCACCATCGCCGGTCTCGACGTCATCGGCGTCTACATCCGGCCGCGCGACGGCGCCGTGGAGCACAAGGTGCTCGGCGAACTGCCTGCGGGTCGGTCGGTGACCGGCGAAATCGACTGGATGCGCCGCTTCGACCACATGCAGCAGCACTCCGGGCAGCACGTTTTGTCGCAAGCGTTTATCCAGTTGGCCGAGGCAGAAACGGTGGGCTTTCACCTTGGCGAAGAGGCCTCGACCATCGACCTGGCTCGGGACGACCTCACCGCGGCCCAGATCGAGGAGGCCGAGTCTCTGGCCAATGAGATCGTCTGGCAGAATCGGCCGCTTCGCGTCCATTTCGTCAGTGCCGAGGCGGCGCAGACGCTTCCATTGCGCAAGATTCCGCCGGTCGACCAGGGCACTCTACGGATCGTCGAGGTGGCGGACTTCGACTGGAGCGCCTGCGGTGGCACGCACGTCGCCCATGCCGGCGAAATCGGCCAGATCAAGATCACACGACTCGAGCGCCGCGGTCAGAAGCTGCGCCTGACGTTTCTTTGCGGCGCCCGCGCCCTGAGCGACTATCGGCGCAAGAACCTCCTCGTCAACCGCTTGATGGGCGAGTTCACAACCGGCCAGGAAGAGCTGCTGCCCGCTGTGGAGCGTCTGCGCGCGGAGACTACTGAGTGGCGCCGGCTTGTGCGCCGCCAGCAAGGGGAGCTGGCGGCTCTCCAGGCCACCGTCCTACGCCAGGCGGCCGCCGCAACGACACCGGACGGCGCCAAGTTGATTGTCCACGCGTTTGCCGACGTGTCGCCGGAGTATGTGGGCCAGATCGGCGCCGAGTTGACGTCCCAGGGGCGCACGATCGCCCTCCTTGGGCTGGCCGGCACGGGAGCGCGGCTGATCTTCTCGCGCAGCGACGACGCTCCCGGTGACATGGGCCAGTTGCTCAAAGCAGCATTGCAGGTTCTGGGAAGCACGGCGGGCGGAGGGACATCCGCCCACGCACAGGGAGGTGGCGTGGCGGCCGATGTCGATCGCGTGCGCGCCGCCCTCGCGCGTGCCGAGCGCGTGCTTCTGGCCCGCGCCGGTGGCCCGACGACCCGCGGATGATGGTGTGCCGATGGAGCTCCTTGCCGACCGCATCTTCGTCGAGACAGGGTACGCCGGCGTCAATGTCGGCGCCATCCAGACCAGCCGAGGGTTTATCTGTATCGACACACCATCGTATCCGCGCGATGCCCGCGATTGGGCGCTGCAACTGGGCTTCACCGACGCACGGCCGGTTCGCTTCGTCGTCCTTACGGACGCCCACGGCGATCGGATCCTGCAGACACGCTGGGTCCGGGCGCCCGTGATCGCCCATGCGGAGTGTGCCCAGCGGCTGCAGGGCTACGAGCGACGCTATCCCCAGGCCATCGTTGACAGCCTGGCGACGCGCGATGCCATGGCCGCCAAAGACCTGTCGGCGGCGCCGATCGAGCAGGTCACGGTCAGCTTCTCCGAGAGTATGTATCTTTACGACGGCGATAGCCCGGTCCAGCTCAACCATGTGGCGGGGAGCTATGAAGGCAGCATCATGGCCTTCTTGCCCACGGAACGCATTCTGTTCACGGGCGATCTGCTCGTTGCCGGCACGCCGCCGGTGCTGACCTACGGCCGAATCGATGCCTGGTTGGCGGCTCTGGAGTGGGTCGCCGCCCGGGCGGCCGCTGGCATCACAGTGGTGCCGGGCCGCGGGCCGTTGGCCACGCAGCAGGACGTGCTGCTGTTGGCGGAGTTTCTTCGCCAGACGCAATCCTGCATCGAGGCCCTTGCCGGCCACGGCTTTACGCGATCGGAGCTCAACGCCGTCATCAATGACCTGTTGAACTGGTTTCCCGATGGAGGGCTACCACGCGACTGGATCCAGGCGCATTACAAGTCGGCATTGGAAGCCCATCTCGAGGCGTGCCGGCAGGAGCGACAGGCCGCAGAAAGCGCGCCGGCATGAGGAGTGAGTAACAATCGTGGAAAACATGGATAACGCCGCCACTGCTCTGAAAAGCGTGCCCTTCTTCGCCAGTCTGCCGGCCGACAATGTGGCCACGCTTGCGGAGCGCCTGATCCCGCGGCGCTTTAACGCAGGCCAGGTGATCTTTCATCTTGGCGATCCCGGCGGTCTCCTGTATATCGTGATCGGCGGCAAGGTGAAGATCTCGCGCGCCACGCCCGATGGACAGGAGGCTTTACTGGCCATCCTCGGGCCCGGCGACTTCTTCGGCGAGCTCGCCCTCCTCGACGACGCTCCGCGGTCCGCCACGGCCGAGGCCCTGGAACAGACGGAGACGATCACCCTGCATCGCGAGGAGTTCCTCCGTTTCTGGGAGAGCAATCCCAGTTTTGCCCGACACGTGTTGGGCACGCTGGCCC
>JBFGLK010000066.1:0-9797 GCA_041576195.1 Promineifilaceae bacterium (SeqCode) | reverse complement strand
GCGGTTCAGAAGTATGTGCGCTGGCTCCAGGGCCTTGAGCCGGACAGCCCAACGCTCTCGGAACGGTACATCGGCTCGCTCGTGGCCGATTTCCATCGGAACCTGATGCGCGGAGGCGTCTTCGCCTACCCGATGGAGCGCGAGAAGCCCAATGGCAAGATTCGGCTACTCTATGAGGCGGGCCCGCTCGCCTTTCTGGCCGAGCAGGCCGGCGGCTACGCTTCCAACGGCTACTCGTCGATCCTCGACATACAACCGGAGTCGCTACATCAACGGACGCCGTTGTTCATCGGCAACCTTTCCCTGGTTCGGCGCGCCGAGGCCTCGCTGGCCGCCTTCGCGGAGCCGCGCGACATTCCCGGCGGCTGAGCGGCCCGCCCACTGGGGGTGGGACGAATGTCTCAGCGGCGTCCAGGGAGGCAACCCGGTGACCCTTTGACGCGCCCGAACTGGCGTGCTATAATTCTGAGAGCCCATTACACCAGAGAAAATGCGTACTTAATAACCAATCACTAAACCTACGGCCTGCCGCGCTTCACGTCATGGGCACCCCGGGCAGCAGGCGCGCACGCATCAGGCAGAACATCTTTCCCTATCGAATCGACTTCCTGGAAAACCTCAGATCCATCTCAGGAGCCTGCTCCGGAGTCAATGAGGCGCCGCCCGCTTGGCGGCCTTGGATCTGAACGAACATCGGTCCCGGTCCCACCGCGCGCGGAGGGGTCGGCCATGCCGATCAGGGAACGCCCGGCTCTCTGGCTGATACCAGGGCCTCCGCAGATCACGTAAGGCGTTGGCACGCCACGAACATAGCATCAGGTTGCCTCCACAATGCCGGCATGAATTGCCATGCGGGTTGGGGAGGGCACCAATTCGAACGTTGGAGATCAAACTAATGTTGGACATCGTGCAACTCGAAGCCAAGAAGGTTGGCGAACTGCGCAATATGGCCAGGGACATGAACGTCCCGAGCTTCAGCACCATGAAGAAGCAGCGCCTGGTGTATGAGATCATGCGCGCCCAGGCGACCGCCCAGGGGCTCGACTTCCGCGGTGGGGTGCTGGAAATCGTCGACGAAGACAAGCAGCCAATCGGGTTTCTGCGTACACGCGAGAATTACCAGGCGGGCCCGGACGACATCTACGTCTCCTACTCGCAGATCCGACGGCTCGGCCTGCGCACTGGCGACATGGTGATCGGCCAGGTCCGCGTGCCAAAGGACAGCGAGAAGTACCACAGCCTCCTGCGCGTGGAAGCCGTCAACGGCGGCAATCCCGAGGAGGCCAAGCGCCGGCCCTACTTCGAGGACCTGACGCCGATCTTCCCGCTAGAGAAGCTCAAGCTGGAGACGGTGCCGAACGTCCTTTCGACCCGCATGCTGGATCTCGTGGCCCCGATCGGCCGCGGCCAGCGGGGTCTGATCGTCTCACCGCCCAAGGCGGGCAAGACTACCGTTCTCAAGGAGATCGCCAATGGCATCTCGGAGAACTACGCGGACGTCTACCTGCTGGTGGCCCTCATCGGCGAGCGCCCGGAAGAGGTCACCGACATGGAGCGCAGCGTGGAGGGTGAGGTGGTCAGCTCGACATTCGACGAACCGGTGAAGAACCATTGCCGGGTCGCCGAGATGGTGCTGGATCGGGCCCGACGGATCGTCGAGCACGACCGCGACGTCGTGATTCTCCTCGACTCGATCACCCGACTGGCGCGCGCCTACAACCTGACCGTGGCGCCAAGTGGGCGCACGCTCTCCGGTGGTCTCGACCCGACCGCCCTCTACCCGCCCAAGCGCTTCTTTGGTGCGGCGCGCAATCTGGAAGAAGGCGGCAGCCTTACCATCATTGCCACCTGCCTGGTGGATACTGGCAGCCGCATGGACGACGTCATCTATGAGGAGTTCAAGGGCACAGGCAACATGGAGCTCCTTCTCAGCCGGCGATTGCAGGAACGCCGTATCTTCCCGGCGTACGACATCGAGCGCTCCAGCACGCGCCGCGAGGAGCTGCTCCTCTCCGGCGACGAGCTACAGCGCGTCTACACAATGCGCCGGATGTTGGCCCACCTGATGGACACGCCCGGCTACGACATGAGCAGCGCCACGGCTGCCGTCCTCCAGCGAATGCGCGAGACACGCAACAACTATGAGTTCCTGGAGACGTTGACGCGGGACATGATGTAGCGCCGGGCTGGCCGGCACCTATTGTGAGCGTTCACTGGGTAGGCGGGCCGTCGTCAGGCGGTCCGCTTGTGCCGGCACACGGCTTTATGGTAGCATCCGGCCCCATGAGTGGCTCACAGGTCATGCCCGCGAGCTGCGGGCGCGTCCCCGGGGGTGGTGCCCGTCGTGGGTGACGACAACCACTGGTTCCACCGCTTCGGCGGCCACCTGGTCCTCCTGGTCATTGGTCTGCTGGTGCTGCTTTGGGCGCGCACCGGTGCGGCCAGCGCCACGCTGGACCTCACCTGGGGCGATTCCGGCCAGGCGGCGGAGACTCCCGCAGGGCCACCCACGGAAGGGGCGGCCGACCCTGACGCCATCCAGGCCGGCGAGCCGATCAGCCCAGACCTCATTCCGGTCGTCGACATGTCGGCCGTGCCCGCCCTCGACGAGTCGGGCATCTCACCCGATCTCAACCCCATCACGTTCGAGGGCAAGCGGCCGGAGCACGTGCTGCAGACCTATACGGTCCAGCGCAATGACACGCCCGTCGGCATCGCCGAGCAGTTTGGCCTGGAGGCCGAGACGCTCCTGGGCGGCAATCCGCGCCTCAGCGAAGAGGCGAGCCTGCTCCAGGTGGGCATGGAGCTTATCATCCTTCCAGTGGACGGCGTCCTGCACGACGTGGGGCCAGGTGAAACGCTCGAGAGCATCTCCTCGCTCTATGGCATCCCCGTCGAGACCATCATCGCCTACGAGCCGAACAATCTCGAGTTTCCCTATCGCCTCTACCCAGGCACCCAGATCTTGGTGCCTGGCGCGGTCCGCGAGCTCTTCGTCTGGGAGCCGCCGACGGTCGCCTCGAGCTCTGGCGGCGGTGGCGGCTACAACATCCGCCCGGCTGTCGTCGGTACTGGCACCTTCGTCTGGCCCGTCTCCGGTCGTCGCATCACGCAATACTACTGGTATGGCCATCGGGCCATCGACATTGGGTTGACCGAGGGCTCGGCAATCTATGCCTCCGACACGGGCACGGTCGTCTGGGCCGACTGGAACATCCACTGCTATGGGAACCTGATCGTCCTCGATCATGGCAACGGCTACCTGACGTTCTACGCCCATCTCAGCGCGATCAACGTCGTGCCAGGCCAGGTTGTTACCCAGGGCCAGTACATCGGCGCCAGCGGCAACACTGGTTGCTCCTCCGGGCCCCATATCCACTTCGAGATCCGCCTCAACGGCGTCCATCAGGACCCGTTTTGGCCCGGCTATCTGCCCTAGCCACCCGCGACGCTCGCTATTCCTGCCAGGAGGGTACCCCATGCTCGTGGTCATCTCTGACCTGCACATGGAGGAGGAGGCCACCAATCACGTCACGGCCGATCCGAAGCTGCCTCCGATCGCGTTCTCTCGCAACCTGTCGCCCAAGGCCTATCGCAAAGTGTTCGCCGATCTGGCGCACGAGGCCAGCCGAAACCAGGCACGCGCCATGCACCTGGTGCTGGCCGGCGATATCTTCGACCTGCACCGCTCCGGGCTGTGGTTCCACGATAATCCGGAGCGGGTCCGGCCGTACGTCAACGCCTCAGAGGTCGGCCCTGACCTCGAAGCGAAGCTACTGGCCATACTGGATGGCATCGCCTCCGAGCCGGCGGTCAAGGGAGCGCTGGCCCTGATCCGCGACCTCGGTCAGGGCATCTACTGGGACGAGATGGGCCAGCAGCAGGCGTTTCCCGTGCCGGTGACCCTGCACTACGTTGCCGGCAACCACGATCGGCTGATCAACAGCCGCCCAGCCATCCGCCGGCGCGCCCGCGCCCTGCTCGGCCTGCCGCCGACCCCCGAGCCATTCCCCCGCGTGCTCCACTTCGCCGCCGAACAGGCGCTCGTGCGCCATGGTCATGAATACGATCGCTTCAACTTCGGCGCCGACGTGAGAGCCCTCGCGGACATCCCGGCCGAATTGCCGGCAGCCCTCTATGGCGCGCCGCCCGTCGGGGACTTCGTGACCATCGACATCGCCTCCGCGCTGCCGGTCATGATCCGGCGCAAGTTTGGCGACGGCGCCCTCCAGGCCGACCCGCTGTTGCGGGCCATCTACGAGCGCTCGCTGGCGTTCGATGACCTGCGCCCTCAGCGCGCCATGCTGCAGTTCCTCCTTCATATGCCCGAGCGTAGTCTGAACCCGGACGAGGTTTGGGCAAAGATCGTGGCCACGGTCGCGGACCTGCTGGAAGAGGTGCACGCCGAGCCATTCCTGCGCTATCACCTGGACCGGCTCGACGATGCCGATCGTCTCGACGCGGTAGACGTCATTCAGGCTATGCTCGAGCTCAGAGCCTGGCGTTGGGCCACGCCGACGCTGGCCCAGGCCCAATCTATCTCCCGCCGGATGCTGGGCGACCTCGGAGGCGGCAGCGTCGAAGAGCTGGCGGCGCGAGAGGTCGCCGTCCGGCATGGCGACGTCCGCTTCGTCATCGCCGGTCACACGCATCGGCCCCAGATGGCCCTCTTGCAGGTCGACGGCAAGGCGGAGCGCTATTACATCGATACCGGGACGTGGCGCAATCGCATTCCGGCAAATGCCGACTTCACCGCCTTCGGCCGGCTGAAGGCGCTCACCTATGCAGTCGTCTATGGGCCGGACGAAGATCTGGGCGGCATGGCGCCGGGCGCCAAGGTGGCCTCCGTGGACATCTGGTCCGGCTTCACGCAGCGCTGGTAGCCATGGCCGACCTCGCTTCTGCCGGTCCACCCAGGGATCGGACGCCGGTCACCCGGCACCCGATGACGCCCCGCCCATGAGCCAGGCCAACGCCCCGCTCCGCATCTGGCTGGAGGCTGCCCGTCCCCGTACGCTGCCCCTGGCCATCGCCTGCATCATGCTGGGGGCGTTTCTGGCGGCGGCCGATCGGGCCTTCAACGGGGCCGTCGTGCTGCTGGCGCTGTTGACTGCCCTATGCCTTCAGGTGCTGTCCAACCTGGCCAACGACTACGGCGACTCTGTGCATGGCGCCGACGCCACTGGCCGGATCGGGCCCCGCAGGGCAGTCGCCGCCGGCCTCGTGCCGGCAGCGGCGATGCGCCGCGCACTGGCCCTTTCCGCCGCCGCCTCCGCGATCGCCGGACTGGCGCTGCTGTTGGTTGCCGCCTGGGGGGAGTGGCGCCAGCTCCTTGTCTTTCTCGCGTTGGGTGCGGCAGCCATCGCCGCCGCCATCCTATACACAAATGGGCGCCGGCCCTATGGCTACGCCGGGCTGGGCGACCTGGCAGTGCTGCTGTTCTTCGGCTGGGCCGGGGTGCTGGGCACCTACGCGCTCCAGGCGGGGCGGCTGCCTGGCTTGCTCTGGCTTCCGGCCACAAGCTGCGGCTTGCTGGCCGTGGCTGTCCTGAATGTAAACAATCTGCGGGACCGTGAGTCGGATGAAGCTGCCGGCAAGCAGACCATCCCCGTTCGCTTTGGCGCCCGCCGCGCCCGGCAATACCACCTGGCGCTCCTGGCCGCCGCCCTCCTGCTGGCCGTTGTCTACGTCCTCCTCGACTTCCGCCACTATGGCCAGTGGCTTTTCCTCATCCTGCTGCCTCGCCTGGTGCGCAACGGCCGGGAAGTCTACGCCGCGGAGTCGGCCCAGGCTATGATGCCCCTGCTCCCGCGCACGGCGTTTCTGGCCCTCCTCTTCGCCTTCGCGCTGGGTCTCGGCCAGGTGCTCTAGGGCATCGTCGCGCCGGCAAAGCGCCACGGGCACAGCCGCCGCTCCAACCAGTCCACGGCGAAGTAGAGGCTGAGCCCCAGGAGGCTCATGGCAGCGACGCCGGCGTACATGGCCGGGTAGTTAAACAGCGTGTTCCCCTGGAAGTAGATGTAATAACCCAGACCGCTCTGCGTGGCGAAGAGCTCGGCGATGTAAAGCACGGCGACCGCGGTGCCGACCGATTGGCGCACGGCGGTGAGGACGCCGGAGAGGCTCGCCGGCAGATAGACGAAGCGAAACAGGGCACGCCGGCCCGCTCCCAGGCTGCGCACCGAGAGGAGTGTCTTCTCGTCGATTCCGGCGGCGCTGTCGCGCACCAGCACCAGGATCTGGAAGAAAAGGATCAGGAAGATGATCATGATCTTGGGCAGATTCCCGATGCCGAAGAAGAGCAGGATGATCGGCAGGAGGACGACCTTGGGGACCGGGTAGAGGATGTATACGACCGGGGAGAAGATGCGGCTAAGGCGCTTGCTCTGGCCAAGAGCGATGCCCGCAGGCGCGGCAGCGGCCACGGCCAGTGCCACACTCGCCAGCACCCGCCCGGCGCTCGACGTGAAGTGGCCAATCAGGCCATTGCCTAACTCCGTGACGAAGGCGCGCACCACCATCATCGGCCCCGGTAGAATCGGCCGGTCGACCAGCCAGGCGAGCGCCTGCCAGGCCAATAGCAGCCCGACGGACGCCAAGAGCGTATCCCGCCGGCTCATGGCGATGGCTCCAGCCGGTCGCGCAACTGCCGGCACATCTCCAGATAGGCAGGCTGATGGCGGAAGTCCGCGTTGGCATGGGGGTTCTCGACGATCTGCGGCGCCGTGTTCGGTGGGTCCCGTAGCAGCAAGATCCGCTGCCCCATGACCGCCGCCTCCTCGATGGTATGGGTGACGATGACCAGGGTAAGGTCGGCCTCATCGGCGAGCTCAAGCGTGAGGTTCTGTAGGTCTTCGCGCGTCGGTGCGTCCAGCGAGGAGAATGGCTCGTCCATCAGGAGCAGGTCGGGCTGCAAGGTCAGTGTGCGGGCGATGGCCACCCGTTGGCGCTGGCCGCCGGACAGCTGCGAAGGGTATTTGTCGGCGTGGCGCGTCAGGCCCAGCCGCTCCATCCAGAGCTCCGCCAGGCGCCGCAGGCGGACGCCGTTGTCCTCCAGCGGGGCGTGCTTGCCGTCAGGGCCATAGAGGGTGCGAATGTCCAGGCCGAGCACAACGTTGTCATAGGCGGTGGACCAGGGGAGCAGGCCATAGTCCTGCAAGATGAGGCCCGTGCGAGGCCGGGGACCGGTCTGGGTTTCGCCGGCGATGGTGATGGCACCTGCCGTCGGACGGTAGAGCCCGGCCAGCAGGTAGAGGAGGGTGCTCTTACCGCAGCCGGACGGGCCGAGCACGGCCCAGCGCTCGCCTCGCTCAACATGCCAGTCGAAGCCCGCGAAGATTGGGGCCTCCCTTGCATAGCCAAACGTCATCTGCTGCAAGTCTATCATCGCGTCACGCGCCGGCCCGAAGTCTGAAAGCTGCCGGCAACGCGCCGGCTGCCGGCAGCCTCTGGGCAGAACTCAGGGAAGATAGGCGCCGCTCACCGAGGTGGCGTACTCGGGGTCGCCCTGAAGATAGCCGCGCTCCCTGGCCCACGCCAGCGTGTCCTGCCATTGGCTCTCATCCGGCACGCTAGCGGTGGGGAAGGTGGGGATCACGTAGGTCGGCAGCAGGGGCGGCGGCACCAGCTGCCGCGCCGCCAGCAAGTCGCCCCAGACTGTCTTATCGGCGTTGATCGCCTCGACCGCCCGCTCCACCGCCCGCAAGAACCCCTCGACCGCCTCCTCATTCTCGGCCAGGTACGCCTGGCGGAAGGTGATCACGCTGCCGCCATACTGCGGGAAGCGGCTGTCGTCCACGACGACGCGGGCGCCGGACGCGATGGCCGCCGCAGCGGCCGGATCGGGCATGTTGGCCGCGGCCAGCTCGCCTGAAGCCAGCAAGGCCAGCCGGTCCGGGATGCGGGGGATAGCCACGGTCTCAATCAGGGCCGGATCCAGGCCGCTGGCCTCCAGCAGCCGATAGGTGGAGTATTCGATGATGGTGGCTTCCGACACGCCGATGGGCACGCCCGCCAGATCGGCCGGGCTGTTGATCGCGCTGCTGCCGGCAGCCAGGACGAAGAAGTGAGGGAAGTCGGGCGTTGGCACACGGGCGTTACGCACCGAGACGACCTGCACGCTCTCCGCGTTGTAGAACATGGTGGACAAGATCTCGTTCACCATCGCGTCGGCCTGTCCAGACTGGATCAGCTGGTCGCGCTCTGGCGCCGAGTTGACCGGGACAAACTCGACGTTCACCCCTTCTTCCTCGAAGTAGCCACGCTCGTCCGCGGCATAAAGCGGGAAAGCGTCCATGATCGGCAATATGGCCAGGCGAATCGTCGTGGGCTCCCGACCGCCGCAGGCCGCCGCCAGCAGGGCGATTGCCAGGGCCGTCACCAGGAGCAACCAACCCCGACGCACGCGCCGGGGGCTGTCTGTGGGTTTCAGTAGACTCATGTGCGGAATTCCTTTCTTCTCTTCTCGCTGCTTCTCAAGCTCGCCCTGCGTCTGCGGCTCGCGACTCGCGAGCCGCCCGGAAAGAAGTTCGTCTGCTTCCAACGAGGTGGGTGGGACGGGCGTTCCGTGGCAAGGTAAGACTTGATTCGTTCAATTCGGATTATACAAGAAAAATGCCCAACTCCCACTTGCGTGGCCCCGGTGGTGGCTCGCGCTGCCCCTCGTCAGTCGGCAGATCGGTCACGCTGCCCATGGCGGCGAATCGGGGGCGTCACGCGGGGCCGGCACAGCCTGATTTCAGAAGCGATGGGGCGCCAGCGGCAGAATCCGCTATAGTTGTGGGCCACGTCGGCCGGAGAAGCAGGCCGCGAGGGAAGCTTATCGAGGAACACTATGCCGCCGCATGACACGAAGCCAGACGAAGAGCCCGCCGAGAAAAACGAGAGCAAACCACCCGCACCGCAGGAGACAAGCGAATCGACCCGGCACACCGTCGTCATCGCCGGCGAGGAAATCGCTTACACCGCCACCGTGGGCACGATCAAGCTCCTGGGCGAGGACGAGCAAACGGCCAAGGCCATGATCTTTTTTGTTGCCTACACCCGGGACGACGTGCCCGATCGGGCGGCGCGGCCGATCACCTTCTCGTTCAACGGCGGGCCCGGATCGTCTTCAGTCTGGCTGCACCTCGGCCTGCTGGGACCCCGGCGGGTGCTGATGGACGATCAGGGCAATCCACCTCCACCGCCGTATCGCCTCGTGAACAACGACCACTCGCTGTTGGACTTGACCGACCTTGTCTTCATCGATCCGGTCAGCACCGGCTTCAGCCGCACCGTGCCGGGCGAAAAGGCCGAGCAGTTCCATGGCTACGAGCAGGACCTGGAGTCGGTCGGCGAGTTCATCCGTCTCTACGTCTCGCGCCACGGCCGCTGGGGATCGCCGAAGTTCCTGATTGGCGAGAGCTATGGCACCACGCGGGCGGCCGGCCTGGCTGCCCATTTGCAGACGCGATATGGGATGTACCTGAATGGCGTCATGCTCATCTCGACCATCCTGGCGTTCCAGACGGCCCTCTTCACGCCCGGCAACGATCTGCCGTATCTACTGTACCTGCCGACCTATACGGCCACGGCCTGGTATCATCGCCGCCTGCCGGCACCCTATCAGGCCGACCTGCTCCGGGCGCTCGAGGCGGCCGAGGCGTTCGCCATGAAGGACTACGCATTGGCCCTGATGAAGGGCGCCGCCTTGACGAGCGACGAGCGGGCCGACATCGCCGCTCGGCTGGCGGCGTTGACGGGGCTGTCCGAGCAATACGTCGAGCAGACCAACCTCCGCATCGAGATCCACCGCT
>JBFGLK010000065.1:0-9807 GCA_041576195.1 Promineifilaceae bacterium (SeqCode) | reverse complement strand
CGCCGGCGACGCCGACAGCCCGTGCGGTGCCCACGGCGACGCCCCTACCGACACCGGCCCGCCAAATCGGCTTTGCCCTGGCGTTCAACTGGTGTGAATATGCCGGCATTGATTGGCGGTGCGAGCTCGTGCTCACCCCGTTTGGCGGGGTTGGCCCGCCCTATACCTTCTGGGTGTTTGACAGCGAGCCGCCGGCAAGATACTTTGGTGAGGGTCCGCAGTATCACATCGTGCGCGGGCGGCGCTGCTTCGCCTGGATTAACGAGATCAAACTCCAGGACGATGCAGGCAACGCGACCAGCCGCACGCTGTTCTTCGACCCGACCACCGACGCGCTGATGAGCCCGCTATTTCCCGGCGGCACGTGCACGGTGGACTGAGAGGGCGATTCCTCGGAGCGTGTGACATCGAGCGACTCTACCTGGTGGTCTGCGGCGCCACGACGGCCTATCGACTGGCGGCCTTGATTCCGCGCCTGGCCGCGCTGGGCCGGCCGGTGATCACGCTGCCCACTCCCCACTCAGAGCGAGTCGTTAGCGGGCGGGAGCTGGCGCGCATTGACGGCCACCGCCTCGTCCACAGCTATTTCGACGACGCGATGCTGCCCCGGCCAGAGCCAGGCCTTATCCTTGTGGCGCCCTGCACCTTCAACTCGCTGCGCAAACTCGCACTCGGCCTCGCGGACAACTTTCCCCTGTCGGTGGTGACTGAGGGTATTGGCCAAGGCTGGCCCGTGGTGTTGGCACCGTCGCTAAGCACGGGACTCTGGCGGCACCCGTTGCGCGCTGCGGCGCTGGCGCCGCTGGGCGCCTGGGGCGTGCACATCGTTCCGCCTGACGCTGCATCCGACTACGCGATGGCGCCCGATGACCAGATCGTGGAGGCGGTAGCGCCGCTGCTCGTCGACCCGTCCTCGGGTTAAGGCAGCGTCGCCCTATCGAGGAGGACGCTGTCACCGGCGTTTCCGGCGAGGGGGATCCGCGCGAGGTCGGGCCAGGTGTAGAGGCCAGCGCGCAACGCGTAGTTGCCTGCCGGCAGGTCGGGCGGGAGCTGTAGCCGGAATGCCGTGATCAAGGTGTCCCCTTCCCGCCAGTATTGGGTCAACACAGCCGGGGCATCGTCCTGGGCCACGACCTGCCCGGTCGCGTCTTGCAGGTGATTGAAGAAGTGGTAGCGGACTCCGGTGGGCGGCTTCGTCGTGACAAGCCACTGCAATGCCAGTTCCACGGTCGCGCTCGGCGTAATGCTCCCGTGTACCGAGGAAGCCACCAACGCCAGGCCGTTCGCCCAGGTCGCCATAGACGTGGCAGGCGGATCCGTTACGGCAAGATAGTGCCGCCACGTACCGGCTGCGTGCCCGGCGTCGGGCGGGATCAAGGGCGTGGCATGGGCTTCCAGCCAGCCAGCCGCCAATGGATCGGAGGCGCCCAGTAGGAACAGGCCGCAGCCCTGGGGCACGATGAGGCCCTGTCCGCCCCCAACCAGGCGGACCGGGCGCGGCTGTACGAAGGCCTCGACGAGGCCCATCGTGCTGCTCTCGACGCTGCCACCCTCGCCAATGAGCACAAGCTCGCAGCCGGGATTATCTTCGGCGAGCGCCACGGTGGACGCGATGGCCGTTTCGACCGCCGCCAGGGTCGGTAGCCCCTGGTCTGCCATCCGGCCTAGCGACGCCAACCACGCCTGGAAGCCGACGACGGCGCCGAGGCCGATCGCCATGACAATCCTCGCCCAGGCAAGCCGCCTGGGCCTGATCTTGGCTGGCTCAAGCCAGCGATCCCCGGCGAGCCCGGCCAACAGAAACGGTGCCGGCAGCACAAAGAGGAAGTAATAGTTCTGCAAGTAGACCGTGTGCCGGAGAAAGAGGAGCGTCGGCACGAGGATCCACAGCAGCAGCGCCGTGACGGCCGCGTCGCGGCGATCGCTGCGCCGCCAGGCGCGCCAACCGGCCCAGATCAGCAGCCCGAGCCAGACGCCGGCGAGTGCGGTCCAGATGAAGGACCCGGACGAAAGCCCTGGCGCCGCGCCACGACCGGTGACCAGGTCGCCCATGAGGCGCAGGGACGCCGTGTTGAACTCCGCCTCGGCAACGACCCCGGTCACCCCCGTGCGCCCACCAATCAGGGCGTTAATGATCGCCTGCAGGTCGCCGAAGCCGACCGAACGCTGAAATAGAAGAAACGGGGCATAGAGCAAGGCGGTTGCCGCCAGGCCGAGCGCGAAGGGCAGAGCGAGGCGTCGTCGGTAGGCTACCGGCCAGCGCCGGCCCAACACGAGCAGGTAAATGGCCAGAGTGGGAAGTAGAGCGAGGGCGCTCAGGTGAAGCTGTGTGCTCGCCGCCACGCCGGCCATGGCGACGGCCAACCACCAGCGACTGCCGGGTCGCGTCGGCCGCTCGGCATCCCTGCCGATGAGGAGCGCGAGCGCAGCGAGGAGGGTCAGCGGCCCGAAGAATAGGAGGGGGTTAGGATTCCACAGGTAGCGGCTGTACCAGACCGCCCAGGGATTGACGGCGAAGAGGACAGTGGCGATACCGGCAGCACGCGGGCCGAAGAGTCGCCAGGCGCCCACAGTCGTGATGAGGAGGCCGGCCAGCGTCAGGAGAGCGTGGCCAACTATCGGCGCCCGCAGCGAGCGGACCATCCACAGGGGCGCGGCGATCAAATACTCGATTAACGGCGGGTTCATGATGCCGGCACTGGACTTGTTGGCGGCTAGCGGCAGCGGCCCCCCATTCACCCAGCCCATCGCCACGCTGACGAGGATCGATTGATCCGGACCGAGGGCGCTGTCGTCCAGTGTTGACAGCCGCAACCACGCGCCGGCCAGCAACGCCAGCGTGCACACAGCCAGCCAGAATCGCGTATGACCGGGCCGGGCTCCCTCGCGCATTACCCCTGGTGCTCGGACACCGCCCCCGGTGCCTGCCCGTAGATCAGCTCGACGCGCTTAATCCGCGTCAGCGCCCCTTCGAGGATGGCGATGATGAACATGACGAACAGGTCGACGCCCAATGCCAGAGAAAAGGCCACGCCCAGGTAACCGAACACGACCGCCGCCGGCTCGGCCAGGCCTCGCCAAAGCCGGTCCTGTACGCCGAGGGCCAGCGTGAGCAGCGCGACGACAAACATCAGCACGATGAAGGCGGGCCAGGCGCGGCGGTCGGACGGACTGGGCAACATCGCGTTGCTGATGGCAAAGAGCAGATAGAGCCAGACCAGGAAGTCGCTTGCGCCGAATACCTCGCCCAGGGCTCTGGGCAACTGCTCGATCTGTCCGCTGGCGATGGCGGGAGCCAGGTGCGAGAGATCGAACACATAGAAGGCGATGGCCAGGATGGCGGCGGTGCCGAAGATAAGCGGGGCGCCGCCAATGAGGCTTTCCCGGATGGGATCGAGCGTCCGGCTGCGATAGACCTCAACGTAGCCAAGCTGCACAGAGCCATCGGGCTGTGGGCGGGGGACGATGGAGAGCCGGCCGGTGCGCACGCCGAGCATGCCGGCAGTCAGCCAGTGACTAAGCTCGTGTAGCAGCACGCCGGGCATCAGGACGATAGCGTAGAGAATCAGCGCCCAATTGGCGTTACCCGTTAGCAACAGCGAGACACCGTGCAAGTGGCGGTGGACCCAGCGCTGCACCAGCAAGAGCAGTGGCAGCACCAGCGCGACCCAGACGAACGGGGCGAGCGTCTCGCTCATTGGCGGAGTGTCAGGTCCGCGCGTTGCGCACGAGATCGACGAAGCTCGGCTTCAGGCTGGCGCCCCCGACGAGGGCGCCGTCGATGTCAGGGTGGGCCATGAAGTCGGCGATGTTCTCCGGCTTCACGCTGCCCCCGTATTGGATACGCAGGCGGCCGGCGACGTCCTCACCATAGAGCTCGGCCAGGGTGGCGCGCACGGTCAGGCCAATGATGTTGCCCGCGTCAGCCGGCTCGGCGGAGCGCCCGGTGCCGATGGCCCAGATGGGCTCGTACGCGATGACACAGCCGGCCGCCTGGTCGGCGCCAACGCCAGCGAAGGCCGCCCGCACTTGGCCGCTGACAAAGGCGTGCGTCTCCCCGGCTTCGTTCTGCTCGAGGCTTTCACCCACGCAAACGATGGGCACGAGGCCGGCGGCGAGGGCCGCCTTGACTTTGAGATTGACGCCTGTGTCGGTCTCGCCGAAGTAGGCCCGGCGCTCGGAGTGACCGAGAATGACGTAGGTGCAGAAGGGCAGGAGCATCGCCGGGGCCAGTTCGCCGGTGAAGGCGCCGGCCGCTTCCCAGTACATGTTTTGGGCGCCGACGCCGATCCGCGTGCCCTTGAGCGCGTCGGCCACTGCGGGCAGGGCCACGAAGGGGGGGCAGACCGCGGTGTCGATGCCGGCAATGGCGCTCAGGCCGGCGCGAATCTGCCGTACGAAGGCGACGGCCTCATCCGGCGTGAAGTGCATTTTCCAGTTACCGGCGACGAACGGGGTGCGCATAGATCCTCTCCCTTATTTGGCGAAGCTGACGGCTCGCGTCTCGCGGATGACCGTCACCTGGACCTGACCAGGATATTGCATGCTTTCCTCTACGGTTTTGGCGATCTCCTTCGAAAGGCGAATGGCACCCAGGTCGTCGACGGCGCCGGGCTTCACCAGGATGCGGATCTCGCGACCGGCCTGCAGCGCGTAAGCGCTCTCGACCCCCTTAAAGGAAGTGGCGATCTCCTCCAGAGTGCGCACGCGCTTGATATAGTTCTCCAGGCTCTCGCGACGAGCGCCTGGCCGTGAGCCGGAGATGGCGTCTGCCACCTCGACGATCACCGCCTCGACCGACTCCTGCTCCACTTCGTGATGGTGCGAGGCGATGGCGTTCACCACGGCCGGTGGCACTTTGAAGCGGGCGGCGTAGTCGGCCCCAATCATGGCGTGGGTCCCTTCCTGATCGTGGTCCATGGCTTTGCCCAGATCGTGGAGGAGGGCGCCCATCTTGGCGACTTCGGTGTCGGCGCCCATCTCGGCGGCCAGCAGGGCCGCGATCTTCGATGCCTCCACAGCGTGATGCAGCTGGTTCTGACCATACGAGGTGCGAAACTTGAGCCGACCCAGTACCTTGATGATCTCCCGGTGCAAGCCGTGAACGTTCGCCTCATAGGCGGCCTGTTCTCCGGCCTCAACAATGACGCGGTTCACTTCTTCGCGCGCGTCCTTGACGAGCTTCTCGATGCGCGCCGGATGGATGCGCCCGTCGGCGATGAGCTTCTCCAGGGAGCGTCGAGCCACCTCGCGCCGGACCGGGTCGAAAGAGGAAATCGTTACGGCCTCCGGTGTATCATCCACCACAACGTCGACGCCTGCAGCCTGCTCGAAGGCGCGGATGTTGCGACCATTGCGGCCGATGATGCGGCCCTTCATCTCGTCGCTGGGCAGAGGTACCACCGAGACGGACATCTCCGCTACCGGCTCACTGCCGATGCGCTGGATCGCCGTTGCCAGGATTTTCCGCGCGCGTTCCTCGGCCGTCTCACGGGCCTCTTCTTCCACCTCGCGAATGACGCGGGCCATGTCCTGGCGTGCTTCCTGTTCGACCGCATCGAGCAGCTCCTGGCGCGCCTCATCCACCGACATCTGCGCCACTTTTTCCAGTTCGGTCTGGCGCGCCGACTCCAGCTCGGTCAACTCGTTCTGGCGGCGGTCGAGCGCGCTCTGGCGCTTGTTCAAGCCCTGCTCCCGCACTTCGAGCTTCTGGAGCTGCCGGTCCATATTCGACTGCCGCCGATCCAATCGCTCCTCCGCGCGAGACAGGTCTTCGAAGCGACGCTCTACGACCTTCTCTGCTTCGGACCGGGATTCGCGGGCCTCACGCTGCGCCTTCTCCAGGATGCTCTGCGCGTCATCGGCGGCGGCCTGGCGCATGGCGTTTAGTTCCTTGATGACCTCATCACGTTCCTGCTCGTAGCGCGGACGTAGGACGCGGCTATAGACGATTGCTCCGATAACCAGGCCGACGACGAGACCAATGACCAGTCCCAGGATGAGTGACAGGTCCATTTGCTTATGACTCCTCTAGTTCGTCCCTGCCGGCACGCACCTCTTCCCAAAGCTCGCCAACGACCGTCTTGACCGTGCCATAGCCGAATCCCCGACGCTGCAGGGCGCGGCCCAGCTGAAGGCGAAAGGCATCTTCGGCCAGTGATTCCAGGCGATACAGCCGCTGGCGAGCGGCGGCGCGGGCGCTATCGAGGTCATCCTGGTCAGCCACCGCATCGTCGACCACTTGGCGGGACACCCCCTTCTGGGCCAGCTCCGCGCGTAGGGCGCGCGCTGATCGGGGCTTGAATGTCTCGCGCTGTTCGACCCAGAAGCGGGCGAAGGCCTGGTCGTCAAGCAACCCGCGTGAGACGAGTTGATTCACGACCATCTCCACGATGGACTCCGGATAACCTTTGCCTTCGAGATGGCGCCGGCTTTCGGCCACAGACCGGGGCCGATAGGAGAGATAACGTTCAGCCGCCACGCGGGCGGCGGCGAGGGACTCTTCTTCGTTGATGGCAGAGCGCAGCTCGTCCGTGACTTCCTGACCTACGGCCAGGCCGATGGCCACAGAGAGATGCACGCTGAAGGCGTAGCGGCCGTCCACGTGCACGTTGACGCGCTCCTTGTTTCGCTTCTGCGGTTGTAAAGCCGTGATAATGCTCATAAAAGAAACAACCGTGGATGGCCTCCACGGCTGACAACGGCGCGCTTGTCTTGATACCAGTCAGCGGCGACCGGGTACAGGTCGCAGCCTTGACGCGTGAATCGTTCAATCGGTCGCGCCCGCGATTCGCCGGGCGCATGGTCTATGAACGGCGGCGCGGCGCCCGACTTGGGGGTGACACGCACGTTTCGCTGTCTGGTTCATATGGATGTGCCAGCCTCATCGGCCGTCAAACACATCCCAAAGCGCTCTCGTCGTCGATTCCGTGGACCGGCGCCGTGCGTCCCGGGGCATCGTTCGTCAGTCGGCCGCCTCCACGTTTACGTCGGCCCGGGGCGGGAGACCCGCCGCGCGCCGCACGTCGTTTTCGATATCTTGCAGCTCGGTCGGATTCTGGGCCAGGAACTCCTTGGCGTTTTCGCGACCCTGGCCGAGCAAGGTTTCACCCAGGCGGTAGTAGGCGCCTCGCTTTTCGATGATGCCGTAGTTCACACCGAGGTCCAGAACATCGCCCGTACGGGAAATGCCCTCGTTGTACATGATGTCGAATTCGGCCTCTGTGAAAGGGGGAGCAACCTTGTTCTTCTTCACCTTGACTCGCGTCCGGTTCCCGACGATTTCAGTCCGGTTCTTTATGGCTTCGATTCGCCGGATATCCAGCCGCACTGAGGCATAGAATTTGAGGGCGTTGCCACCCGATGTCGTTTCCGGGTTCCCGAACATGACGCCGATCTTCATCCGCAGTTGGTTGGTGAAGATCATAACCGTATTGGTTTGCTTTATGATGCCCGACATCTTGCGGAGGGCCTGGGACATCAGCCTTGCTTGCAGGCCAACGTGTGCGTCGCCCATTTCGCCCTCAATTTCGGCCCGCGGCACGAGAGCGGCCACGGAATCGATGACAACGACGTCGACGGCTCCGGAGCGAATGAGTGCTTCGGCGATCTCCAGGGCTTGCTCGCCCGTGTCCGGCTGTGAGAGGTAGAGATTGTCGACATTAACCCCGCATTTCGCCGCATAGGCCGGATCGAGGGCGTGCTCCATGTCGATGAAGGCGCAGATCCCGCCCTGCTTCTGGGCTTCGGCGATAACGTGGTGGCAGAGCGTTGTCTTGCCGGAGGACTCGGGGCCGTAGATTTCCACGACGCGTCCCCGGGGCACGCCACCCACGCCAAGGGCGATATCCAACGCCAACGAGCCGGTCGGAATGGCCTCGACCTGCATGTGTGTTGCCTCGCCGAGGCGCATGATGGCGCCATCGCCGAAACGCTTATGGATCGTTGCGATGGTGGTTTCGAGGGTCTTTTCCAGGCCGTCTTTCTGCATAGATCGGTCGCAAAGCACTCGTTCGGGCCCGGTAGATTGAAGGTTCAACCGCTGCGATTGACGCGGTCTGGTCGCACCGATTCTGCCCAGGTTTTGCGTTATGTAGTGTACAATACGGCCATGGTTTTCGCAAACGCCGAGGGCGATTCACTCGGCCTCCGCCAGCTCGAAACGGCGGACGCCGTCGACCTCACCCGGCTGCTCCGCGCCACCCGATTCAGCCACCTACACGTTGACTGGTACTCGCTTTCGGATTGGCTGGAAGCCGGCTGCGTTTTCGGGCTCGACGACGGCCGACGTCTGCTCGCCTTCCTGGCGATTGGCGCCGATCCTCTGCCGGCGGCCTGGATTCGTGGCGCGGCGATCGCCGAGTCGCTCGACCCTTTGCCGGCGTTGCGCCACCTCCTTGACGCGGCGTTGCCGGCATGCCGGCAGCGCGGTGCGACCGAGTGCGCCATCATGTCGGTGCGCCAGTGGCCGAACGCCCTGTTGCCGGCGCTTGGCTTCCACCCGGTCACGGAAGTGATGACGATGACGTGCGAGCTTGCCGGACCACCACCCGCGTCGCCCCGCAATGTCGAGCTTCGGCCGGCCGAGCTCCGCGATCTGGACGCGCTGGCGGCGATTGAGGAAGCCGCCTTTGAGCCAATCTGGCGCTACAGCGCGCGAGGGTTGGCGCGAGCCATGGCGCAGACGTTCAGCTTCGATGTGGCCGCGCGAAACGGGCAGATCGCCGGTTACCAGTGCAGCACCGCTTCATACCAGGGGGCCCACCTGGCCCGGATGACGGTTCACCCCAGGTGGCAGCGGCAGGGGATCGGCACGGCGCTCCTCCTCCACGCCCTTCACGGCTATCGCCACGGGGCGCTCCAACATCTTTCGCTCAACACCCAGGTCGACAATCAGGCATCACAGCGCCTCTATCGGCGCCACGGCTTTCAGCCTACTGGCGACGTCCTGCCCGTGTGGTCGTTGTCGCTCACCTGATCGGCCGGCGCCGCAGGACGCGTTCGCGGCGTGCCAGTCTCGACCACTTCGGCCAGGGTCGACTGGCGGTGCGCGAGAGCCACCAGCCCCAACAGCAGCCAGAAGACGAATCCGGGACGCGCGCCCAGGGCAATGGCGTCAACGATGCCGAACAGCCAGCCCGCGACGAGGGAGCCGGCGAGGCCCAGGACGAGAGGGCGCAGGTGCCGGCCGGAGCCGTCGGACTGTCGCCAGCTCTGATGAAGCAACGCAGCGGCGCCGATCCACAGGGCGAGATAAGCGACCAGACCGGGCAGCCCAAGGTCGAGGCCGGCCTGGAGCAAGTGATTGTGCGCGTGGCCCAGGTCGACGTGCGGGGGAATGACGAATAGCGGATAAAGGACGTGCACGACGCGGCGAAATCCATTCATGCTCATGCCCGTCAGGGGGAAGTCCTGCAAACCGTAGAGGGCGCGCGACCAGATCTCAAGGCGACCTTCAAGCGAAAGGGGTAAGGCGACCCAATCGGCATCGACGATGGTGCCTAGCCAAAGGCCCCGACCGACGGTCCACAGTAGGACCACAGCGACGACCACCAGCGCGGCGATGGCCAGGCGCCAGCGAGGAAAGCGCATCGCGGCCATGAGGGCAAAGGCGGCTGCCAGGCTGAGCACACCGGCTCGCGAACCGGAGATAAGGACGACGGCGGTGCAGAAGAGAGCGGCTCCCAACGCGAGCACCCAGGTGAATCGCCAGCGCCAGCCGGAGTCCCAGAGCCGCCGGACGGCCCAGAGCATGCCCACGGCCAATGGGGCAACCCATATCAATGTGCCGGCAAGCTCGTTCGGGTT
>JBFGLK010000064.1:0-9848 GCA_041576195.1 Promineifilaceae bacterium (SeqCode) | reverse complement strand
AGGGACACGACGTCCGCGGGTACCGGGTCGCCGAGCTGCGCGCGCGCATCGGCATCGTTCCCCAGGACCACCCGCTGTTCGGAGGCTCCGTGCGCGAGAACATCGCCTACGGCCGGCCCGACGCCAGCGACGAGGAGGTTGTGAGCGCGGCCAGGCTGGCCCAGGCGCACGACTTCATCACGCACATGGAGGAGGGCTACGCGACGCGCATCGGCGAGCGCGGGGTCCGGCTGTCCGGTGGCCAAAAGCAGCGTCTGGCGCTCGCCCGAGCCATCCTGCGCGACCCGGCCATCCTCATCCTGGACGAAGCGACCAGCGCCGTGGACACCGAGACGGAACACGAGATCCAGGCCGCGCTGGAAGATGTGATGGCCGGGCGCACCAGTCTCGTCATCGCCCAGCGGCTGAGCACGATCAAGCACGCGGACCGCATCGTCGTGCTTCGCGATGGCGCCGTGGCCGAGGAAGGCACGCACGAAGAGCTGCTGGCCCGTGGCGGTGAGTACGCGCACATCTATGAGCTGCAGTATCGGTTGGAGGATGAGGTGGGTAAGGTAGTTGGTTAGTTGGCTGGTTGGTTAGTTGGTTGGTCCGGGGTCTTCAGCGTGGCCCAGTTGTGAACTGGCCAACCAGCCAGCCCACCAGCTGGCAACCCAACAAACCAGCCAACGAGCAAACCATCCGCCCACACATTCCGGAGGGTTACCATGTCCCACGACTTCTATGAGGAGCTTGACGAGGCCGAGCGACGACCTTTCAACCTCGCTTATCTGCGGCGGATGCTGAGCTATCTCGGCGCCTATCGCCGGGAGATGGGGTTGGCCGGCCTGGGTATCCTGCTCGCTGTCGGCATCAAGCTCTTCGAGCCTTACCTCATCGGCCGCATCGTCGACGAGGGCATCACCGCCGGCGACCTGACCGCGGCCCAGCGGCTGGTGGTCGTCATGATCGCCCTGCACCTGCTCGGCTGGCTGGGCAACAGCCTGCGCATCAACATGATCAACATCGCTGGCCAGGGGGTGCTCTTCGACCTGCGTCAGCAGCTGTTTGAACACGTCCAGCGCCTCAGCCTGCGCTTCTACGACCAGCGCCCGGTCGGCCGCGTCATGGCCCGCATTACCAGCGACGTCAACGCCATCGCCCAGCTCATCCAGGGCGGCTTCACCGCCATCCTCAGTGAAGGCGTCGCCCTCGTGGGCATCATCGTCATCATGCTGTGGATGAGCTGGAAGCTGACCCTGATCGCCTTCGCCACGCTGCCGTTCCTTGTGCTGGTCATGGTGCTGGCGCGCACAACCATCGAAACCGGCTGGAAGAACGTGCGCAAGACCGTCTCGAACATCAGCGCCCACTTGAACGAATCTGTGAACGGCATCACCGTCACGCAGGCGTTTCAGCGGGAGCGGCACAACATCGCGGTCTTCCACGGTCTGACCCAGGCCACCAACATGACCTGGATGAAGACGGTTCGCTCCGAGGAGCTGATCTGGCCGGCCATTGAGCTGATCGGGGTCACCGGGTCGGCGCTGGTGATCGTCGTCGGTGCCGGCATGGTCTTCCGCGAGGAGTTGACGCTGGGCTTCATGCTGGCCTTCATCAACTACCTCTGGCGATTCTGGCAGCCGCTGAGCGCGATGAGCAAGGTCTATGGCCTCGTGCTCAGCGCGATGGCCTCGGCGGAGCGGATCTTCGCCTTCCTGGACACGGACCCAGAAGTGACCGACGCGCCAGACGCCTATGCCTTGCCGCCGGTGCGTGGCCAGGTGACGTTCGAGCGCGTCAGCTTCCGCTATACGCCCGAGCAGGAGATGGTGCTGCAGGCGATTGATGAGGTCATCCGCCCGGGCGAGGTCGTGGCCCTGGTCGGCCCGACCGGTGCCGGCAAGACATCGATCGTCAACCTGATCATGCGCTTCTACGACCCGGTCGAAGGCCGGGTGCTCATTGACGGTCACGACCTGCGTGACGTGCAGCTCGCCTCGGTGCGCCGGCAGATGGCCGTCGTGCTGCAAGACGGCTTTCTCTTCTCCGGCACGATCGCGGACAACATCCGCTACGGTCGCCAAGACGCGGACGACACGGACGTTGCGCGCGTGGCCCGCGCCGTCCACCTGGACGGCTTTGTGGACTCGCTCGCCGACGGCTACGACCACCAGGTGGGCGAGCGCGGCAACCGCCTGAGCGTCGGGCAGCGCCAGCTCGTCTCCTTCGCCCGAGCCTTGCTGGCCGACCCCCGCATCCTCATCCTGGACGAGGCAACCAGCAGTGTGGACCTGGAGACGGAACGCATCATCCAGGAGGCGATGGAGCGCCTCCTCCAGGGCCGGACTGCGTTCATCATCGCCCACCGTCTGGCCACTATCCGCCACGCCGATCGTATCATGGTGGTCGAGGGCGGCCGCATCGTAGAAAGCGGCAACCACGAGGAGTTGCTGGCGCGTCGGGGCCGCTACTATGACCTTACCCGGCGCCAGTTTGCCGGCAGGCGCGCGGCGGCCGAGGCGGGCGCAAACGGCCACGCCGTCACGGAGCATGATGCCGTTCCGGTGCCCTGATCAATGGCCAGGAGTTGCCGGTGATTGCCCCGATAGGGTGCCCTTACCTGGTCTAATGGCCGGTTTTCTTGCCGTCGAGGACGGGATATGATAGGAGTTCGGTTAGACGTTGGTCTAATACGCGCTGGAGCACAGTCAGGGGCCAGTCGTCCGTCAGCCGTGCGGCGCCCGGATGGATTCTCTGGCTATGATGCCGGCAGCGCCTTGACCACCATCCTGAAACGCCAGGAGCAACCCTGATGCCTGATCGGCTTGGCGTCTATGGCCGCCTGCTCGGATACCTGCGCCCCCACGCGCGCCAGGTGCTGTTGGCCTACGGCGGCATGGTGGCCGCCACCCTGTTGAATCTCATCGTGCCCCAGATCCTTAAGGACGCCATCGACCAGGGCATCGCCAGCGGCATGGCCAGCGCCCTCTTCGTGGCCGGCGGGATCATCATGGTCATCGCCATCGTCCGCGTCGCCGCTGGCTTTGCGGAGCTGTACTTCGGCGAATGGCTCACCCATCGCGTGGCCTACGACCTGCGAAACGGTTTCTACGACCGGGTCCAGCGCTTGCCCTTCGCCTTTCACGACCAGTCCCACACCGGCGACCTCATGAGCCGCGCCACCAGCGACGTCGGCGAAACGGAGCGCTTCGTGGGCATCGGGCTTATGGGGCTCTTCGCCACGATGCTCATGCTGGTTGGCGTGGTCACGGCGATGGCCATCGAAAACTGGCAGCTCGCCCTCCTGGCTCTCGGGCCGATCCCCCTGCTAGTCGCCGCCACGCTGCGCTTCGGTCGCATCGTGCGCGGCATGTTCAAGACGGTCCAGGAGCGGATCGGGGACATCTCCAAAACGATGCAGGAGAGCCTCACCGGAATCCGCGTCGTCAAGGCGTTCGCCCGCGAGCCCTACGAGCTGCAGAAGTTTGACCGGGATAATGATCTCTGGTTCGAAGAGCGCTACGACCTCATCCGCCAGTGGGCTGACAACTGGCCCCTCTTCACCTTCTTGGTGGCCACCAGCATCTTCCTGTTGCTCTGGTTTGGGGGCCCGCGCGCCCTCTCCGGCGAGATCACGGTGGGCAGCCTGTTCGCCATGATCTCCTATGTGCTCATGCTGAGCGGCCCGGTGCAGCGCATGGGCTTTCTGGTCAACCTGGCAGCCACGGCCGCCGCGAGCGCCACCCGCGTCTTCGAGATTATGGACATGCCAAACGAGGTGGCCGATCGGCCGGACGCCATACCGCTGGAAGATGTCCGCGGCGATGTCACTTTCAATCAGGTCTACTTTGGCTATCGCGAGGGCCAGGAGATCCTGCGCGACATCAACTTCCACGTCCAGGCCGGGCAGATCATCGCCCTGATTGGCCCGACCGGCTCTGGCAAGTCCACGGTGACCAACCTGTTGCCCCGTTTCTACGAGCCCCAGTCCGGGGAGGTGCGCGTCGATGGGGTCGACATTCGCTCCGTCCAGGTGCAGAGCCTCCGCCGGCAGATCGGCATCGTGCTGCAGGACCCGTTTCTCTTCAGCCAGACGATCGCCGAAAACATCGCCTATGGCCGGCCGGGCGCTCCGCAGGCGGAGATCGAGGCGGCGGCCCGCTCCGCGAGGGCGCACGACTTCATCATGTCTTTTCCAGAAGGCTATGAGACCCGCGTGGGCGAGCGGGGCGTGACACTCAGCGGCGGCCAGAAGCAACGCATCGCCATCGCCCGCGCTCTGCTGGCCGACCCCCGCATCTTAATCCTGGACGACTCGACCAGCAGCGTCGACACCGAGACGGAGCATCTCATCCAGCAGGCGCTGCAGGTGCTGATGGCCGGGCGGACGACGTTCGTCATCGCCCAGCGTCTGTTGACCCTGAAGAACGCCGACCTGATCCTGGTCCTGGACAAGGGGCAGATCGTCCAGCGAGGCACCCATGACGCACTGCTGGCCCAAGAAGGTCCCTACCGCCAGATCTACGACCTGCAGCTTAAGGACCAGGAAGACTTCATGGCTCTGGAGCGGCGCCTGACGCTGTCATGAGCCCATGCCGGCGGCCCGATCCGAGCGGCAGCCAGGAGAGCATATGAGCAAGAAGAATGGCGATCGCCAGCTGGAACGGCAGCGACGCGAAGCCCGGATCCGGGACCTGCTACCGGACGAAAAAGACGAGGAGATCTTTGGCAGGGCGTATGATGCCGATCTCGCCCGCCGGCTGGTCGGCTTCAATGAACCCTACCGGGGTCGGTGGGTGCTGGCGCTCGCCCTGATGGCGCTCACCTCGCTATTCGCCGTCGCCGGGCCCTACCTGATCGGCCGCGCGGTGGACGACGGGATCCGCGCCAGTGATTCCGCTGCCCTGCGCCTCTGGACGGTCGCCTATATTGTCGTCGCCGTCGGCGAGTGGCTGTCCAATCGCTATCGGATCGCCATCATGGGCTATGTGGGCACGCGGGTTGTGGCGGACATCCGCAGCCGGCTGTTCCGGCATCTACACCGGCTGTCGCTGAACTTCTTCAACAACTACAGCGTCGGGCGGCTGATGAGCCGGCTGATCAGCGACGTCGGCGTGCTACAGGACTTCATCACCTGGTCGATCACCGGCCTGGTGCGCGCCGCTTTCACGCTGGCCGGCATCGTCGTGGCCATGCTCGTGCTGAACTGGCGGCTGGCGCTGGTGGCGTTCGCCGTGCTCCCGTTGATGGTCTGGCTGACGGAATACTGGCGCCAGCGCGTCCGCCAGGTCTACCGGGCCACGCGCTCCCGCCTTTCACTCATCAACGGCTATCTGAACGAGTCGATATCCGGCATTCGCGTCACCAAGAGCTTCACACGCGAGGCGCTTAACACCCGTCATTTCGACGACCTCAACCGGTCCTATTTCGACGCCAACGTCGACGCGACCCGCCTGACGGCCATCTTCTTCCCGGGGGTCGACTTCATGGGCTCGCTGGCCACGGCGCTTGTGGTGGGGGTCGGCGGCTGGCTGGCGATCGGGGACGCGCTGACGGCCGGCACGCTGATCGCCTTCGTGCTCTACGTTGAGCGCTTCTTCGAGCCGATACGAGAGCTGGCCCGGCGCTACAACTCGTTTCAGTCGACCATGGCCTCCAGCGAGCGCATCTTCCGTCTGCTCGACACGGAGCCGGATCTGAGCGAGCGGCCAGACGCCTACACGCTGCCGGCCATCATGGGCGAGGTCGTCTTCGACCGCGTGAGCTTCGGCTACAAGGCGGACGAGCCGGTGCTGCATAACATCGACCTGCGAGCGGAGCCCGGCCAGCGCATCGCCCTCGTCGGCGAAACGGGTGCCGGCAAGAGCACCATCATCCGCCTACTGGCCCGCTTCTTCGACGTCACCGACGGCGCCGTGCGCATCGATGGCCACGACATCCGCGCGGTCACGCTCGACAGCCTGCGGGCCCAACTTGGCATCGTCCTGCAGGACACCTTCCTCTTCTCCGGCACCGTGGCCGACAACATCCGCTACGGTCGCCTGGACGCCACGCGCGCCCAGATCGAGACGGCGGCCCGCGCCGTCGGCGCCCACGCCTTCATCGCCGGATTGCCAGAAGGCTATGAGACGGAGGTGGGGGAGAACGGGGTCAACCTCAGCGTCGGCCAGCGGCAGCTCGTCAGCTTCGCCCGCGCTCTGTTGGCCGACCCACGCATCCTGATTCTGGATGAGGCCACGAGCAGCGTGGACACGGCGACCGAAAAGCAGATTGAGGCCGGCCTGGAGCGACTGATGCAGGGACGCACCAGCTTCGTCATCGCCCACCGCCTCAGCACGATCGTCAGCGCAGATGCCATCCTCGTCATGGACCAGGGCCGAATCGTTGAGCGCGGCACCCACGAGGACCTGCTGGCCCTCAAGGGCCGCTACTACGACCTGTACACGATGCAGTGGGCGGCGCATTCAGCCTGACCGGCCGAGCTCCGTCCGAAGACTGATCGAGTCGGGCCGCCCTTCGATCGCGCCGCTGGGCGGGAGCCGCCGCCCTGGTTCGCTGCCCTTCCAGGTGGCCCGCGTCTAGTAGAGGAACATGGGCTTGCCGAGGACGTCGCGCACCTTGGGCCGATACTCGTCGGCGTCGTACAGCTCAGAGACATCCACCCGCTTGATGCCGCTGGTGACCATGCTCATGGGCACGTGTGTGTACGTGCCATCGCGTAAGGCCACCATGCGTCCGCTGTTGCCGCCGGTAATCAGCTTGACGGCCAGGTTGCCGAAATTGACCGCCACCATCAAGTCCAGGGCGTCCGGCGCGCCAGAGCGCATCAGGTAGCCCAGCCGCTGGTTGATAATGTTCTCGCCAGTGATCATCTTCAGCGCTTCGCCCGTGATCTCGCCGATACCGCCCAGCTTGCGGTGGCCGTAGGCGTCGGTCTCCCCATACTCGACGACCTTACCTCCGATCATATGCGCGCCCTCGCTGATCGTGACGATGGCGTAGTTACTCGGATTGGCCGCCTTGTCGATCATAATCAGTCGCGCCAGCCTCTCAGGATCAAAGGGCACTTCAGAGATGATGGCCCGATCCACCCCGGCCAGGTAGGAGCTAATCAGACTCGTCTCGCCCGAGTTGCGGCCAAAAAGCTCGATCACGGCGATGCGCTCGTGTGAGCCCGTGCTTGTGCGAAGCTGATGGATGAACTGGACGCTGCGGGTGACCGCGGTGCCGAAGCCGATGCAATAGTCCGTGCCGTAGACGTCGTTGTCCATGGTCTTAGGAATGGCGATGACCGGGAATCCCTCGCTGTGCAGGCGCTCACCGTAGCTGAGCGTGTCATCGCCGCCGATGGGAATGAGCCGATCGATGCCCAGCGCGGCCAGGTTTTCCAGGACGTGGGGGGTGAAATCCCGGGGTCGGGGATCTTGCGCCTCGGCCTCCAGGTGCTCCGGGTCCTTCAAGAAGCCCGGAACGGCGCCGGCGCGCACCTTGCCCGGATTTGTCCGGCTGGTGTGCAGCATCGTGCCACCGGTGCGATCGATGGTGCGCACCACGCGCTTGTCGAGCGGGAGCAGGCAGTGCTCGCGGCTCTCCGGATCGTCCCGATTGAACTCGAGTAGACCGGCCCAGCCGCGTCGTATGCCAATGACCTCGTGCCCCTCGTCGATGGCCCGGTTGACCACCGCCTTGATGCAAGGGTTCAGGCCCGGAACGTCGCCGCCACCCGTCAGAATGCCTATTCTCATCGTCGTCTCACTCCTTTCGACGCTCTACTCGACCCGCCTCACGGTCGTGGCGTGGGCGGCGCCGGATTGGTTTCGGAATCGTCAAGGCAGCGCGGCTGCCTGGTTGCCAGGCGGCTCCGGGGCCGGTTGACCCAGCGTGCGCGCCACGGGGCGGATGGCCAGCCACCACTGGCCGCGAGGCCGCTCGTTGGCGAGGTCCATCAGGCGCGGGACGTCAAGGAAGTCGGTCTCCCTTAATCCGCCCTCCATCAGGCCGAGACAGGCGCTCATCGGCTCTTCGGCGCCGATCTGCGCCTCGAGCAGGGCGATGCCCCGTGTGGCCATTCGCGTTGCCAGGATCCGGTCGAACGGGGAGGGATCGCCACCTTGCTGCATGTGGCCCAAGATGGCCTGGCGCACGTCAAACAGCTTGCCGCCCTCTTCCTCGAACAGAGAGGCCATGAAGCGGGTGGTGTAGATCGGATTGGCCCGTTCATTGCGTATGAGCAAGCCGAGGCGCTTGCCACCGCGAAACCCTTCGACCAGATTGTGCACGTCTGCGGCCAGGTCCTCCAGCGTCACGCCTTCCTCGTGCAGATAGACGCGCTCGGCGCCGGTGGCCAGCGCGCTCATCAAGGCCAGGTAGCCGCAATTGCGGCCCATGACCTCGACCACGAAGGCCCGGCGCGAGGCGACCGCGGAGCTCTTGATCTTGTCCACCGCCTCGACGATGCTGTTGAGCGCGGTGTCCGCCCCAATGCAGAGCTCGGCCCCGGGGAGGTTGTTGTTGATGGTTGCCGGCAGGCAGACGATGGGCAGGTTGAACGCCGGATAATTCTGCCGCTCGTCGAACAGCTGCAGCGCGCCCCGATACCCACTCCAACCGCCGATGACGAGGAGCCCCTGGACCTGGTGCTCCTCCAGGTGGCGGGCGATCGCGTATAGATCTCCCCGTCCCGGCACATAGCGGTTCGTGCCCAGGTCGGAGCCGCCGCGCGTGGCCCAGCCGGACACGCTCATCCAATCGAGCGGCCGGATATCGCCGTCGATGAGACCGCGAAAGCCGTTAGCGATGCCAAGCATCGTGTGCCCCTGGTCGAGACCCAGCCGGACGGCCACGCGTACGGCGGTGTTCATGCCTGGCGCCGGGCCGCCGGCGTTCATGACCGCGAGGCGGAGGCCGGGGCTCTGAGCCGCGTCCACGCGCGGCTGGGCGCGCACCAGCGTGCGTACGGCGGCCAACGCTTCGCGGAAACTGGCGCTGCGCTGGCGGAGGGCGCGCTGATAATCTTTCTGGTCCAGCGCCAGGTTGGCCCCGCGCGTGCGCTCGAGGCAGTCGGCCAGGGGGGTGTGGACGACGCGATTGGCGCGTGTCCCAACCGCCACCGGCGCCGCGCCAACGTCCGACTTGAGCAGCCAGTGCACGGCAGCGGCGCCCAGCAATGTGCCCAGGTTGCGGTCATAGGCGCTGGGCGCGCCGCCCCGCTGGACGTGCCCCAACACCGTGATGCGGGTGTCTTCGCCCAGGCGCTCCTCGATGACTTGCTTCACGTGCTCGCTGGTGATTGGCTGTCCGGTCAGGTCGCGGGCGCCTTCGGCGAGCATGACAATGCTGTCCCGCCGGCCCAGGTGGCGGCCACGACCCAGCACGTCCGTCATCGCCGTCTCCCAGTCCGCTTCCGGCGGGTCTTCAGGGATGAGGAGCCAGTCGGCCCCGCTGGCCAGCGCGCCCATCAGCGCCAGGTAGCCGCTTTGCTCGCCCATGACTTCCACGACGAAGGCGCGCTGGTGGCTGGCGGCGGTGCTGCCGATGGCGTCCACAGCGGCGACGATGCGGTGGAGGGCGGTATCCGCGCCCAGGCAGACGTCGCTGCCGGCCACGTCGTTGGTGATGCTAGCGGGGATGCCCACCAACGCCAGGTGGCGCCGGTCGGCCACAGCGGACGGCAGGGAATCGTCGTCCGCCTGGAGGGCGTCGAGGTGGGCCGGCCATTCCGTCTGGAGGGCGGCGGCACCAGAGAGACTGCCGTCGCCGCCGATGACCACGAGGCCCTCGATGCCGGCAGCCGCCAGGTGGCGCGCCGCGCGCTGCCGGCCGTCGCGCTCATGCATGGCCGGCGCCGGCGCCGAGCCCAGCGTCGT
>JBFGLK010000063.1:0-9850 GCA_041576195.1 Promineifilaceae bacterium (SeqCode) | reverse complement strand
GCTCGAGGGGCGTGGCGGCGACGGCCTCAGCGAAGCGGGCGCCGGCCGAGGCCATCAGCGGCGAGTGCGCAGCGATGGTAATGGGCAGGCGCACCACCTTGCGGGCGCCCGCCGCCTCGGCGAGGGCCATGGCCCGCGTCAGGGCGCGCTCGTCGCCCGAGATCACGGTCTGGCCCGGACAGTTGTCGTTGGCGAGCTGGAGGGGCGTCCCCGTCTCCGCCTCCGCCTGGACGCAGATCGCCGACACCTCGTCCATCGTCAGGCCGAGGATGGCGGCCATCGCGCCCGGCTCCCGTTCGCCGGCCTCCTTCATGAGCGCTCCGCGGCGCTGCACCAGGGCCAGGCCGTCGGCGAAGCGCAGGCTGCCGGCAGCCACCAGCGCGGTCAGCTCGCCCAGGCTGTGCCCGGCCACATAGCCGGGCAGCGCCCAACCGCGCTCCTCCATGGCGGCCAGCATGGCCAGGCTGGTCACGTACAGGGCCGGTTGCTGATTGGCAGTGTCGGTCAGCGCGTCGTCGGGGTCGGCGAAGCAGAGGCTGGAGAGGGCGTAGCCGAGTTGGGCGTCCGCCCGATCATAGACGGCGCGGGCGGCCGGCGACCCCGCGTAGAGCTCGCGGCCCATGCCCACATATTGCGAACCCTGTCCGGGAAAGAGGAAGGCTTGTGTCACGGCGTTGGGGCGGACGGGCCCTGGCGTGGCCGGCCGCATGGGTGGGACCGGCCGGCGAGGGCCGATCTAAAACAAATGCCGGCAACCTGATGAGGCTGCCGGCACGGTCGAAAGGGGGTCGCTGCCGTCTCGGCGCGCGCCACCCGGGAAGCGCGAATCCGCCTACTGCTCAAATGCCGGCAGGATCTGGCGGCCACGATAGGTCCGGCACGCCGGACACATGTGGTGCGGGCGCTTCATCTCGCCGCAATTGTCGCACGGGATCAGGTGGATTTCTTTCAGACTATCGTGGGCGCGCCGGCGACCGCGCCGCGCCCGGGAGATCTTTCGCTTTGGTAATGCACCCATGATCTTGCTCGTTCCTAAGGGTCCCCAGGCCGTATCCCCGGAGACGACACAAAAAAAGCGGCGCGCTCGCCGCCCCGTTATTATAGCCGGCGGGCATGGGGTGTCAAGCAAATCCGAACAGGGGCGTAGGCGTCCGTTCGACGTCTGGCATGGTTGTGGCCGGGACGAGACAGCGGCGCGACCGGTGCGCCCTGACTGGGTCCATGTTAAAATGCGCCCATGCCGGAGGATCCGAACCCAGCGCTCCCCATCGCCATCGACCCCTGGCGCGAGCGGCACCGCAAGATCGACATCACGGGCCGCGAGGCCGCCTTCGTGGCCCTCATCGAAGACCTCCTCGCCCAGCGCCCGCTGAGCGGCCGCGCCTACCGGCGCACGGTCGGGCGGCACGCCCGCCGCGGCCTGCCCTGGCTCTCCAAGGACCAGGCGATCGGGGTCTATAGGGCGCTCTGCGATCGCGGCTACATGCCATTCCGGCCGGCCGCGCTCACCCATCTCCAGGTCAAGCCGACTCGCACCCACTCCGGCGTCACCACCGTCACGGTCCTGACCAAGCCATACCCCTGCCCGGGTGAGTGTGTCTTCTGTCCGACGGACGCCAGGATGCCCAAGAGCTACTTGCCGGACGAGCCGGGCGCCATGCGCGCCGAGCGGCACGCCTTCGACCCCTTCGCGCAGACGGCCGCCCGGATCCAGGCATTGGAAAACATCGGCCACCCGGCCCAGAAAATCGAGCTGCTCATCCTTGGCGGCACCTGGTCCAGCTATCGGCGTGACTACCAGGCGTGGTTCGTCAAGCGCTGCCTGGACGCGCTCAACGGGATCGAGGCGGCCGATTTGGATGGCGCCCAGGCGCTCAACGCGCAGGGCCGCCGGCGCAACGTGGGCCTTGTGGTCGAGACCCGGCCTGACCACGTGGACGCGGACGAGCTCCGCTGGCTGCGGCGGCTGGGTGTGACCAAGGTTCAGATCGGCGTGCAGAGCCTGGATGACCGTATTCTGGCGCTGAACCGGCGCGGGCACGACGTGGCGGCCACGCGCCGGGCCATCGGTCTGCTCCGCCTGGCGGGCTACAAGATCCATGCCCACTGGATGCCCAACCTGCTCGGCGCCACACCGGCCGATGACCTGACGGACTTCGGCCGGCTGTGGTCCGATCCGGCCATTCGCCCAGACGAGCTGAAGATCTACCCCTGCATGTTGCTGGAGAATGCGACGCTCTTCGAGCACTGGCAACGGGGCGAATTCCGGCCGTACCAAGAGGATGAGCTGCTCGACCTGATCGTGGCCTGCAAGCGGCAGGTGCCGGGCTGGGTACGCATCAACCGCATCGTGCGCGACATCCCGACGACGCGCGTCGTCGCCGGCGTCCAGCGGGCCAACTTGCGCGAGCTGGCGCAGCGCCGGCTTGCCGATGAGGGCGCGTCGTGCGGCTGCATTCGCTGCCGCGAGATCCGGCGCGAGCCGGTGCGCCTGGAGGCGCTCCAACGCCACGAGACGACGTACGAGACCGACGTGACGACTGAGCACTTCCTCAGTTTCGAGCGCGAGGATGCGCGGCTCGCCGGCTTCCTGCGGCTGTCGCTGCCCCATGCCGGCATCCCACCCGTCTTCCCTGAACTGGCCGGTCACGCGATGATCCGCGAGGTGCACGTCTATGGGCCGGCGCTGGCCCTCGGCCGCCAGAGCCAGGGCGAGGCGCAGCACATCGGCTTGGGCGAGCGTCTGATCGCTCGCGCCGAAGCGCTCGCCCGGCATCACGGCTACGGACACCTGGCCGTCATCAGCGCCATCGGCACCCGCCGCTACTACCGCCGCCGGGGCTTTCGCCCCGACGGCCTCTATATGACGAAGGCGCTGTGACCGTTTCGGTCCAGGCCATCCGCGCGAATCCTGAAGGAGAAGCCCTTGCCCGCGAATCGTTTGGCCCTGATCATCGACGACGAAGAACCCGTGCGAGACGCGGTGGCGGACATCCTGACGCTTATCGAGGTGGGCACGATCACCGCCGCCAATGGGCATGATGGCGTGACGCTTTATCGGGAGCGCCAGGCCGAGATCGGCGTGGTGTTGCTCGACCTGAAGATGCCGGGCATGGACGGGGACGCCACACTGGCAGCCCTTCAGGCGATCGACCCGGACGTGCGCGTCATCCTCAGCTCGGGCTTTGCCGAGAACGACGTGGCGCGCCAGTTCGCCGGCCGTGGCGTGGCCGACTTCCTGCAGAAACCATACGATATCCAGACGCTCCTGGCCAAGGTGCAGGCGTTGCTCGACGCCTGAGCCAAGCGGCCCGAGCGCGGGAGGCGCGATGAAGATCTTCTCTGTCGCGGAAATGGTCGCGGCCGAGAAGGCGGCGGACGCCGCCGGCAACACCTACGATCAGATGATGGAGCGCGCCGGCAAGGCCGTGGCCGACGCCCTCATCGCCCGCGGGGAGGTGGCGGGGCGACGCGTCCTCGTCCTGGTGGGGCCGGGCAACAACGGCGGCGACGGTCTGGTCGCCGCGCACTACCTGGCGGAGGCGGGCGCCGAGGTGGCGTGCTACCTGAGCCATCCGCGTGACCCGGCGGCCGACGCCAACCTGGCCCGCCTGCACGCCCAGCACATCATGGTCCTGGAAGCCGGCCTGGATCAGCGCTTCCGCGTCCTGCGCCATCGGCTGAACATCACCGACGTCGTCATCGACGCGCTGCTGGGCACCGGCGTGGCGCGCCCAATCCAGGGGGAGCTGGGGCAGCTAATGCGCCAGGTGGCCGCCGGCCTCGCCGAACGCGCCGACGTGCTCTCCCGCGTCGAGCGCCCGGTCCTCACCGCCGTAGCCAGCTTGCGCCCGCCCCCCGCGCCCCGCCCCCTGGTGGTCGCCGTCGACTGCCCAAGCGGGCTCAATTGCGACAGCGGCGCGCTCGACCCGCTGACGGTGCCGGCAGACGTCACCGTCACCTTCGCCGGGCCCAAGCGCGGCCACTTCCTCTTTCCCGGCGCCGGCGCCTGTGGCCGGCTCTGGGTGGCCGACATCGGCATCGGCCCGGAACTGGGCGAGGTCGCCGACGTGGCGCTGGAGCTCGTCACGGCGGAGTCGGTTCGGGCCCTCTTGCCGGCACGCCCGCCGGACGGACATAAGGGCACCTTTGGCACCGCCCTGATCGGCGCCGGACAGGCGGAGTATTGGGGCGCGCCGGTGTTGGCCGGGCGGGCCGCGCTGCGCGCCGGCGCCGGCCTGGTGGCCCTGGCAGTCCCGGTGGCCATCCGGCCGACAGTGGCCGCCCAGCTCCCAGAGGCGATCTTTCCCCCGGTGCCCGACGCCGAAACACTGGGCACCGGCGCAGCCGCCTTCCTGGCAGACCGCCTGGCCGGCGAAAGGGTCGACGCCCTGCTCCTCGGGCCCGGCCTGGGGCCGGCCGGCCCGCTCTTCGAGGCGTTGCTGGCGCGCGACGGGCTCCCGCCGCTCGTTGTCGACGCGGACGGGCTCAACGCGCTGGCGGCGCTGCCCGATTGGCCCAGGCGGCTGCCCCCCGGCAGCGTGCTTACGCCACACCCCGGCGAGATGGCCCGCCTGACGGGCATCCCCCTGGACGAGCTATTAACGCGAGACAGGGTGGCGCTGGCCCGGGAGCAGGCGCAGGCATGGGGCCACATCCTCCTGCTCAAAGGCGCCTATAGCGTCGTCGCCTCCCCGGACAGGCGGACTGCGCTGCTGCCGTTCGCCAATCCGGTACTCGCCGTCGGCGGGAGCGGCGACGTCCTGGCCGGCCTCATCGTCTCCCTGATGGCTCAAGGGATGGCGGCCTATGAGGCGGCCCTGGCGGGGGGGTTCCTCCATGGCGCCGCCGCTGAGCTGGCCGGTCGAGTCACCGGCCGAGCGGGGGTCCTGGCCGGGGAGATCGCCGATTACGTCCCGCTGGCCCGGCACCAGTTGGAGGCTGATTTCCACTGAGCGAACGGCGTCTGGATCCGGACCGCGGTCCAGTTCGTGGATATTTGCACAATCGGGCGGGGGGCCGCTAAAATGCCCTACCGTGCTGCGCAGCCTCCTTGCGTCATTCGGCCTGTAATGCGAATCGCGTAACCTAGGGACAGGGAGAAGGGCCAGGCCCTTGTCGTGTCCTAGTGCGCTGATTTGCCTCGCCTGCTGGCCGGTAGCCAGGTCAGGTCAATGACCGTCCCTGCTATCAGGACTCTGCGTCTACCTCAACGGCTGTCGACAATGTCTAGTTCTCGAAAGGAGCGAATCGTGAAAAGAAAACTGCTCGTCATGTTCAGCGTGCTACTGCTGGCGGCTCTGATCTACACCGTGGCCGCCGCCAGCCCGATTGGGCGCCTGACCAAGACGATACGCGCCCAGACGGTGACGCTGGTTCCCGATCTCCCGTCCGGCCAACAGGTCGGCACGGAAGTAAACTGGACCGTCACCGTCAGCGGCCCAGACCCGCATGATTTCCGCTTCATGGCGGGCCGCGTGGGAGAGCCCCTTAACATTATTTATGACTTCCGCCCCGAAAACGTGTTTGAGTGGGCCCCCATGAAGGAAGGGACCTACATCATCGTGGCCTCGGCGCGAAACAAGGTCACCGGTGGGCAGACCTGGGTCGGCCAGATCTTCACCATCACGCCCCTGGCCGTCCTGCAGCCGGTTGTGGCCACGACGCGCCACCCGCTCGTCGCCCATTACGCGGCGCCCGCCTGCGTGGCCGGCAACTCCATGCGCGTCATCTTCGTGCGGGCCAACAGCAGCGTTGTCGCCTCGACGCCGTTCCAGGAGTGCAACGGCACCGAGACCATGAACTTCTACGTGGCCGGATTGCGAGCCCAGAAGCTCTACTGGATGATCCATCAGATCGTCAATAGCCAGGGCCAGACCGTGACCTTCGGCCCGCTGCGGAGCTTCGCCACCGGTCAGCTTGGCGTCGCGCCGCCTCCATCGGTGCCGGAGATCGCCCCCAACGCCGAGACCAGCCTGCTGGACAAGATCCTCTTCCTGGGACCGGTCATCGGCTCGGACACCTATGACAACTTCCCCTATGCCACCGACCTCTTCGGCCGCGTAGTCTGGTATTACGACCGTGACATCGACCGTAACCCGAGCATGTTCCGGCCGGTGCCGGGTGGCACCGCCACCATCCAGCTCGACGGCGAACGCGACGGCCAGTCGTATGCCTGGCAGGTGATCCGCGAGGTTGACCTGGCCGGGCACACCGTGCGCGAGACCAACGCCGAACGCGTGAATGAGCAGGTGATGGCCATGGGCCACAGCGACATCGTCGGCTCGTTGCACCACGAGGCGGTGCGCCTGCCCGACGGCAAGACCGCGGTGTTGGCCAGCAACGAGCGCTGGATTGACTTCCCCGGCCGTGGCCTGGAGAACGTGACCGGAGATTACGTCGTCGTCCTAGACGAGAACTTCCAGGTCGTCTGGGTCTGGAACGGCTTCGACCATCTGGACCCATTCCGCGAGGCCGTCATGGGCGAAGTTTGCGCCAGCGAAGGGCCGGGCTGCCCGCCCTTCTTCCAGGACACCATCGCCAACGACTGGATGCACTCCAACTCGATTACCCTGACGCCAGATGGTGACTTCATCGTTTCCATGCGGCACCAGGATTGGGTCATCAAGATCAACTATGACAACGGCGCCGGCGACGGCAGCATCGATTGGCGGCTGGGCGAGGACGGCGACTTCACCATCAGCGACCCCGATCCGTGGCCCTGGCAGACGCACCAGCACGACGCCCGCTATGTCAGCGCGGACGAGATTGCGCTGTACGACAATGGCAACACGCGCTGCACAATGGACCCGAATCTGTGCTACAGCCGCGGCCAGGTCTACCAGATCGATGAGAACACGATGACGGCGAGCCTGGTGCTCAATGCCGACCTGGGCAACTACTCCTTTGCTGTCTCCAGCTCGCAGAAGCTTAGCAACGGCAACTACCACTTCGATTCGGGCATTCAGGTAGTGGGACCGGACTTCTTCGCCACCGGCGATGAGATCAAGCCGGATGGCACGATCAACTACAGTATGTTCACCCCGATGGCCGTCTACCGCTCCTATCGCATGGTTGACATGTACACCGAGGCGCCCTACAGCCCGGCGGTGACCGAACTGGTCCATCCGCTCGAGGCTGCCGGCAGCCAGTAATCCGCGGGTTCGCCCGTTCTGGCCCCCGTCCGCTCCTCGGGCGGGGGCTTTTCCTTTTTACGCTCCACCGGCTATAATGCCCGCCCGGCGACCCGGTGGTCGCCGGGCAACCTTGCGGTCGCCGGGCAACCTTGCGCTTGCCTTGTTCCCTCCTTCCCGACTAACGGCCCAGGCGCGGCGAGTGGCGCCCACACGCCTGACAACGTGTTTGCAGGCGACCTGGCGGTCGCCGGGCGACCTGGTGGTCGCCTTGTCGAGAGGCGGCCTGGCGGTCGCCTCAACTGGAGATCCAACATGAAGAAGATACCCGTGGGCATTCTGGCGGCGACGGGGGCCGTGGGGCAGCGGTTCGTCCAGCTCCTGGCAACGCATCCGTGGTTCGAGATCGCGGCGGTCACCGGCTCTGATCGCACCGTGGGCCAGCGCTACGGCGAGGGCGTCAACTGGGTGGTGCCGGGCGACATGCCGGCAGCCGTCGCCGACATGACCGTGCTGCCCACCGAACCCAACCTGGACGTCGCCCTCGTCTTCTCCGCCCTGCCCACGAACGTGGCCCGGGAAATGGAGCCACAGTTCGCCCGCGCGGGCTACGCGGTGGCCACCAACGCCTCCGCCTTCCGCATGGTCGACTACGTCCCCCTGCTCATCCCCGAGATCAATCCCGGCCACACGGCCATGATCCCGCGTCAGCGCGCCACGCACGGCTGGTCCGGCTTCATCGTCGCCAGTCCCAACTGCTCGACGACCAGTGCTATCCTCCCCATGAAGGTCTTTCAGGACGTCTTCGGGCTGGAGGCCGGCATCATCGTCACGCTGCAGGCGATCTCGGGCGCCGGCTACCCCGGCGTGCCCGCCATGGCCATCGCCGACAACGTCATTCCGTACATCGGGGGCGAGGATCGCAAGCTGGAGACTGAGCCGACCAAGATGCTCGGCCAGGTGGTCGACGGCGAGCTGACCCCGGCTCCTATCCGGCTCAGCGCCCAGGCCAACCGCGTGCCCGTGCTAGACGGCCACCTCGCCAGCGTCTCCGTGAAGCTCGGGCGATCGGCGGCGCCGGAGGAGGCCGTGGAGGCGTTGCGCCGGTGGCGGCCGCCGGCCGAGAGCGCCGATCTGCCGTCCAGTCCGCAGCCACTCATCATCGTGCGCCCGGAGCCGGACCGGCCGCAGCCACGCCTGGACCGCGACAGCGGGGACGGCATGGCATGGACGGTGGGCCGGGTGCGGGAATGCCCGGTGCTGGATCTGCGCTACCTGGCCATCACGCACAACACGCTGCGGGGCGCGGCCAGCGGCTCGATTCTCAACGCGGAGTTGTTGGTCCGCCAGGGTTGGGTTGAAAGCTCAGGGCTGGACCTCGATCGGCGCGCCGACCGGGCCAACGGGGAGCAGCGGGAGGCGGCGCGCCGCCTCCCGGTGAACTGATCGCTACTTGTCGTCCAGGATGGCGATGCCGGGCAGGGTCTTGCCCTCCAGCAGCTCCAGGCTGGCGCCGCCCCCGGTGCTGACGTGGCTCATGCGCTCGGTGAGCCCGGCGTTGGCCACCGCCGCGGCCGAGTCGCCGCCGCCGATGATCACCTGAGCGCCGCGGTCGGCCAGGTCGGCAAGCAGGGCCGCCATCTCGTTCGTGCCCCGGGCAAACGGGGCGAACTCGAACACGCCCATCGGGCCGTTCCAGACGACGAGCCGGGCGCCCTCCAGGAGCCGGCGAAAGGCGGCGATGGTGGCCGGGCCGACGTCCAGGGCCATGCGATCTGCCGGCACCGCGTCTGCCGGCACGATGGCGGCCTCCGCATCCGCGGCGAAGCGATCGGCCACCACCAGGTCGACCGGCAGGGCCAGCCGGTCGCCGGCTACGCCAAGCAGCCGGCGCGCCTCGGGCAGCGCCTCGTCTTCCACCAGCGACGCCCCCAACTCGTGCTCCTGGGCCTTGAGGAACGTGTTGGCCATCCCGCCGCCGATGAGGATACGGTCCGCCTTCTCCAACAGATTGTCAATCAGCTGGATCTTGTCCGAGATCTTGGCACCCCCCATGATGGCCACGTAGGGCCGGGGTGGATCCTCGACCGCCTGGCCCAGGGCGGCCAGTTCCTTGCCCATCAGGAAGCCGGCCACCGCCGGCGCCCCCCGCGCCTTCATGACGCGGGCCGCGCCTTCGGTGCTGGCGTGGGCGCGATGGGCGGAGCCGAAGGCATCGTCCACGTAGATGTCGGCCAGGGCGGCCAGGCTGGCCGACAACTCCGGGTCGTTTTTTGTCTCACCCGGCGCAAAGCGAGTGTTTTCCAGGACCATGATCTGGCCCGGGCGCAGGGCGGCCGCCGCAGCGGACACCGTCGGCCCAACCACTTCGTCCATCTTCAGGATCGGGCGATCCAGAAGCTCACCCAGGCGACGCGCCACCGGGTCCATGGCGAACTGGCGGTCGGCCGCGGTCTTGGGCCGGCCGAGGTGGGAGCAGAGGATCAGGGCGGCCCCCCGCTCGAGCAGGTCGTTGAGCGTCGGCAGGGCGGCGCGGATGCGCGTGTCGTCGGTGACGACGATGTCGTCCTTGGGATCCTTGCTGCTCAGGGGCACGTTAAAGTCGACGCGCACGAGCGCTTTCTTGCCGGCCAAGTCGATGTCACGAATCGTCTTCTTGTTCATGCGTTCCTCGTCGAGATCCATGGGAGGCGCCGGGCTGCCGGCACAAGAGCCGT
>JBFGLK010000062.1:0-9932 GCA_041576195.1 Promineifilaceae bacterium (SeqCode) | reverse complement strand
TTTTGCCACAGGCGCTCAAGGTGATCATTCCCCCACTCATCGGCATCTACCTGAGCCTGATGAAGGACACCAGTCTGGGTATTGCCATCGGCTTCCCGGACATGTACAGCGTCGTCTTTACAACCATCAATCAGTCTGGACGGGCTCTTCAGATGATGGTGTTGATGATGCTGATGTATCTGTTGATCAGCCTGGTCTTCTCGTTGATTCTGAACTGGTACAATGAGCGCACCAAACTGGTGGAGAGATAGTCATGGCTACGATAGCGGAAGGCTTGACACAGCGTTTTCGGCTAACAGAGCGACGGTTTAATTGGGACTATTGGCTCCAAGACAATGTCACTGGCACCCGTCTAAGAACCGTTTGGGTGATCGTCCTGACGTTGGCTACCCTGGGAATAGCCATCCGATCGGCCGGTCAGTTCCCGGCCGCCACAGTGGTCACAGTGGGCGTATGGCTGATCGGACTGGCCCTAAGCGCCGCGGATGCGTTGACCATTCGCCATACGGCCGTCGGCCGCTGGCTGAAGGACAACCTGCTAAGTACGGTGTCCAATTCGCTGTTGACGCTCGCCTTGGTACTGCTGCTTTTGGGGTTGGTGAACGGTATCTGGCAATGGGCAGTCGTCAATGCGACCTTCAGCCCGGACCTCACCGTGCCACAACTCCGAAGTCAGGATGGCGCCAACTGGGGCGTCATCGTCGGCGCCTGGGACTTGCTGATGGTTGGCCGATTCCCGCGAGCGCAAATGGGCCGGGTACAGACAGCGTTGCTCTTCGTCATTGCTCTGGGGATCGTCAGTTTTGTCGTCAGCAGGACAGGGGTCAGGAGGCGGGTCAGGCCAGTCGGGCGTGTGATGACTGCCTTGTGGGTGCTTTCCCCCGTCGTCCTGTACATACTGCTGGCCGGCGTTTCGGCCGAGGGTCCGCTGATCAACGCGGTCACGTTGATTGCCGGCACAGTGCTTGTCTTAGGCACGTATGCTCTATTCTGGTGGCAGCGGGTAATCCGTTTCAGCATGCCGACGCTCATTGGCTGGGCCCTGGCCTGGCCGGTCTCCTATGTCGTGTGGCGGTTGATTGGCCAGAGCGGACTCTTTCCGCCAATCAACCCGGCCCTTTGGGGTGGTCTGTTGCTGACCCTGATCATTGCCTCGGTGGTGATTCTCCTATCCTTCCCGTTGGGCATGGCCCTGGCTTTGGGTAGGCGCAGCGAGGTCCGCGGCATTCCCTGGTGGCTTGTCTGGCCAGTGGCCATCTTCATTGCCGTGTGGGGCCTGTCGAACTCAACCCTCGCTCTCTTGGAACGAACCGAGTTCTGGTGGCAAGTTGCTCTGGCCTTCTGGCCATTACTCATCGTCGCTCTAGCTGCTATCTTGCAGAGAATGTTCAAGGGCAACGTCATCGCCGCCACCAGCACCTTCTTCATCGAGTTTGTCCGCGGCGTGCCCTTGATCACCTTGCTCTTTATGGCCATCATTATGGCCCCTTTCTTCCTTCCAGAAGGGGCTGAAATAGAAAACATCGTGGCCGTCATCATTGGCTACGCGCTCTTTTCAGCCGCCTACATGGCCGAGCTCATCCGCGGCGGCCTACAGGCGATCCCCCGTGGGCAGTATGATGCCGCCGACGCCATTGGCCTGAATACGCTGCAGAAGATGCGCTTCATCATCTTGCCGCAAGCGCTACGGATCGTGATTCCCGGCATTGTAGGCCAGTTCATTGGCTCCTATAAGTCATCCTCGTTGGTGGCTATCGTCGGTCTCTTTGAACTGTTGGGCATCATTGGAGTCATCGTCGCCAATCCTCAGTGGATAGGTTTGCGCCAGGAGTTGTACGTGTTCGCTGGGGTGATCTACTTCACCGGCAGTGCCATCATGTCCTGGTATAGTCGTCGTCTGGAACGCCGGCTTGGGGCTCGGCATCGTTAAGAGGAGAGCATCATGACAGTTTTCGCAGATCCTACCTCGATACAAGACGTCATCGTGTGTCGGGAAGTCCACCTCTGGTACGGTGAGTTCGAAGCGTTGCGCGGCGTCAGCCTGACGGTCAAGCGCGGCGATGTGGTTGTAATCCTGGGGCCGTCAGGCTCCGGGAAGTCCACCTTCATCCGGGCGATGAACCGCCTGGAGGTACATAGCGAAGGGGACATCATCGTCAATGGCATTACCCTGACCCACGATGTGCGCAACATCGCCGAGATCCGGCGCGAAGTGGGTATGGTCTTCCAGCAGTTCAACCTCTTCCCCCATTTGACGGTGCTGGAGAACATCACCCTGGCGCCGATCAACGTGCGCAAATGGTCCCGGGAAAAGGCCGAGGAGACGGCCATGAAGTGGCTGACGCGTGTCGGCATCCCGGAGCAGGCCCGCAAGTACCCGGGACAGTTGTCTGGCGGTCAGCAGCAGCGAGTCGCTATCGCTCGCACACTGGCCATGGAACCGCAAGTGCTGCTCTTTGACGAACCCACCTCGGCCCTGGACCCGGAAATGGTGAAGGAAGTGCTGGACGTGATGACCGACCTGGCCAAGGCCGGTTACACGATCATAGCCGTGACTCATGAGATGGGCTTTGCCCGCGGCGTGGCCGACCGGATCGTCTTCATGGATCATGGTGAAATCCTGGAGCAAGACGAGCCAGGCGAGTTCTTTGACCACCCCAAGCACGAGCGCTTGAAGCTGTTTCTGTCGCAGATTCTGCACCACTAGGCTAGCGTCGCAGAGCAATGTCGCTTGTTTGCGGATTGCCGCTTGCGGAGTGACGCCCGCCACTCCGCAATCCGCAATTGACTAGCTCACCCCCACAGTCACCAACCCAATCACCGCCACCATCGCCAGGCCGGCGGCGGTGGCCAGCTTGAGCACGCGACTGTCGTCGGCGTTGGCTACCGTGCTGCAGCCGACGATCACCTTGGCCGGAGCGAAGAGGCTGCCGAGCGCCCCGCCCGTTGTTTGGGCCGCCAAAACAAACGGAACTGATAGGCTCAGCGTCTCCGCGGTGCTCAACTGGAGCTGCGCGAAGACCACGTTGCTGTTCGTGTTGCTGCCCGTCATGAAGGCGCCCAGCGCGCCGATGAAAGGGCTGAGGAAGGGGAAGGCCCGGCCCGTGTTGCCCAGCGTCTGTGCCAGCAGCTCAGTCATGCCGGCATGCTGCATCGTCACCGCCATGGCCACCAACGTCACGATCGCCAGCGTCGAGGTCGTCGAGCCGTTGACCGTCAGCCGCAGGATCCGGCGGCCATCGATCGGCCGGCCGGACAGGGTGCCACGCCAGCGATACCAGGCAAACGCCAGGACGGCGGTGTAGAGCAGCAGGGCGCCCGCATGGCCGAAGAGCGACACCGAGCGCCCGGGCCCGGCGGCCGTCTCCCAGCCAAAGCGCGTGCGCACAGTCGGGAACTCCCAGTTCAGGAGCACGGCGTCCAGCGGCCGGGCCAGCACGAGCTGGCCGACCACGATGACGGCGATCAACAGGACATACGGGGCGAACACGCGGACGAGAGACCCGGCGCCCCGGGACGTGGCCGCAGCCGGGACGGTCCCGCGCCCAAGGCGGCGAAAATAGAGGATGCCCGCCACGAGCCCGACCATGCCGGCACCGAAGGCGGCCAGCGTCCACAGCCCGCTGACGGCGAGCGCATACTGGGTCGCGGCCATGAGAGTGCCCAGCAGCAACAACCCGGGCCACCCGGCGCGTAAGGCCCCGAGGCCCCCGGCGAACCAGAGGATGAGCAAGCCGCACAGAAGGCAGCTCAGCCCGAGAAAGAGGGCCGCCGGCCCGGCCAGAGCGGCGCCCGGCAGGTCAGTGGCCGCCATCAGGGCCAGGAACGACGAGCCCAGGGAGCCGAAGGTCACCGCCCAGGCATGGCCGACCAGGGCCATGACCACGGCGCGGTTGGCGCCGAAGCCCAGGCTGACCAGCAACGGCGCCACGATGGCTGCCGGCACCCCGAAGCCGCTGGCCCCCTGGAGAAAGGAAGCGAAGATCCAGCCCAGTAGCAGCGCCTGCGATGGCCGATCCGGCGCAAACGCGGGCATCGCCTCTCGCATGACGTCGATTACCCCCGCCTCGTTCGTCACATGATAGAACAGCAACGCCATCCAGATGATGTACAGCACGAAAAGCGCCAGCAGCAACGACCGCCCCCAGGCGACGAGCAAGAGATCGAGGCCGCCGCCGAACCAGGCGACGGCCAGGACCGCCGCCGCCAACCAGCCGGCCGGCCCGGCGTGATGGCCGCGCCAGTTGCGTCCGATCATCAGATAGAGCACGAGCAAAAGGGGGGCAGCAGCCAGGAAGACGTTGCCAAGCGTGGCGGGCGGAAGCATCATGAGCCGAAGTATAGCCCAGGGCCCGCCGTGCGTCCGCATCGGCCGGGCAGCACCCGATCATTGCGGGCGGTCTGGGGGCAGCTGTGCTTGACGATTAGGGCGGTGGGGCTACAATTAACCGCGCATTCCTGGCCAGTTTATCCTGGATCAGAGCCGGTCGAACCCATCTCGCAGCGAAGCACCCGCGGGTTCTCTGGCCCTCGACAGCACAAGTCCATATTGGCGTCCACGCCACGCTGCACTCGCTCACGATTTCGCCGGGGAAACGAAAGCCGAATAGCATCCTGTTAAGCGCCGCCGGTGCCTGTTCGACGTTACTGCACCGGGCAGCGCTGTACTGTCTGAGGATGAGCGAACAGACGCTTCCAGTCGACACCTTCAACGGCCCGGCCCCAGACCGGTTCGCGGTCGCGGCAAGACTCGATTGCGTCTCACTCGGGCACCATTCTCTCGCTGCCACGCACTCGAGCGTAGCACGCGTCTCGCCAGGAACCCAGGCGCGGCCTGGCGCCAGTGACCCCAGTCTGATCGAGGAGGGACAATATGAAGACGTCAAGATGGCTATCACTGGTCATGATCGCCGTATTCGCCCTGTTGGCGACCGCGGTCGATGCAAGTCAGATCGCGGATAGACTGGTAGTTACGCCGATCGACGGCCTGACCGTGCGTCAGGGCGCACCCGCCGGGAGCGGCGCCATCGGCAAGAGCGAGACGGGGCTCTACATCGTCCGCTTCGCCGACCCGGCGCTGGCCAGCTACACGGGCGGCGTCGCCGGCCTGGCGGCCACCAGCCCACAGACCACGGGGGCGCGGCGGCTGGACGTGAACAGCCCGGCCAGCCAGGCATACCTGAGCTACCTGCGCGCAACCCATCGGACCTTTGTGAGCGCGGCAGAGGCGGCGCTCGGTCGCCCGCTTGACGTAGTCTATGACTACCTCGGCGCGCTGAACGGCATGGCGCTGGCCATGACGCCAGACGAGGCGGCGCGGGTGGCGGCCCTGGACGGCGTGGTCGCCGTCTACGGGGACACGCTGCGCGAGATGACGACGGACGTGGGTCCGTTGCACATCGGGGCGCCGGCCATCTGGAACGGGGAGACGACGTTCGGCGTCGCCACCGAGGGCGAGGGCGTCATCATCGGCATCATCGACTCGGGCATCAACTCCCAGCACCCGTCGTTTGCCGACCTCGGCGGGGATGGCTACGACCATACGAACCCGTATGGGCCGGGGGTGTACAACGGCTGGTGTGTGGCCAACCCGAGCTTCTGCAACGACAAGCTGATCGCCGCCTACACGTTCCACCCGAACGGCGGATCGCCGGAGGACACGGACGGGCACGGGAGCCACACGGCGAGCACGTCGGGCGGCAACCGGCACGAGGCGGTCTTCCCGGTCGGGACGGACGTCTTCACGCGGACGGTCCAGGGGGTGGCGCCACACGCGAACATCGTGGCCTACAAGGTGTGTGACCCGAGCTGCCCGGGGACGTCGAGCATCCAGGCGGTGGACAGCGCCATCCTGGCGGACCAGGTGGACGTGTTGAACTACTCGATCTCGGGCGGGGACGACCCGTGGAACGACCCGGTGGACCTGGCGTTCCTGGACGCGTTCAATGCCGGCATCTTCGTGTCGGCGTCGGCGGGCAACGACGGGCCGGGCGCGGGCACGGTGGCCAAGACAGGGCCGTGGAACGCGGCGGTGGCGGCGAGCACGATCAACCGGATCATCGCCAACACGCTGGACGTGGACAGCTCGACGCCCCCACCACCGCCGACGCTGGTGGATGTGGCCGCCGTGCAGGGCGAAAACGTCAACGTCATGGCCGATATCGCGGCCGAGATTGGCTACAATGCCGGCAATGCCACCGGCTGCTCGGCGCATCCGCCGGGCTTCTTCACCGGGGCGATCGCCCTGATCCAGCGCGGCGGCTGCACGTTTGCCGCCAAGGTAAGCAACGCGGCGGCCGCGGGGGCCATCGCGGTCGTCGTCTACAACAACGTCGGCGGCCCGCCGATCTTCATGGGCGGCACGCCGCCCACGCCGCCGTCGGTCTTCATCGACAAAGGCGCTGGCGACGAGCTGGCCCAGTTCATCATCGACAACGCACCGGTCACGGCGACGATCAACGCCGGGGCAGCGGTCGTGATCAACGACGACTGGGAAGACATCGTGGCGGGCTTTAGCTCGCGCGGTCCGAGCCAGCACGACCTGTTGAAGCCGGACTACATCGCGCCGGGGGTAAACATCCTGGCGGCGGTGGCCCAGTCCGGCGGCGACCCGGTGCAATACGGCTTCCTCGGGGGCACGTCGATGTCCTCGCCGCACGGCGCGGGCGCGGCGGCGCTGATGGTAGCCCTGCACCCGGACTGGTCGCCGGCGGCGGTGAAGTCGGCGCTGGCCTCGACGGCCACCGACGGGCTGCTGAAGGAAGACGGGGCCACGCCGGCGGATCCGCTGGACGTGGGCTCGGGCCTGCTCAACCTGGCGGGTGCCGGCAACGTGGGCCTGGTCTTCGATGAGACCGGGGCCAACTACGAGGCCGCCAACCCGGACACGGGCGGCGACCCGAAGACGCTCAACCAGCCGAGCACGGTCGACCAGTTCTGCCTGAACACGTGCAGCTGGACGCGCACGGCGACCAGCGTGCTGCCCTACACGATGAGCTACGACGTCAACGCCAGCGGTGACCCGGACCTGGGGCTCACGGTCGACCCACCGTTCTTCACGATCGACGCCGGTGGCACCCAGGTGATCACGGTGACGGCCGATGTCAGCAGCGCCCTGGTAGGGGACTGGATTTTTGGCGATGTGACCATCTCGCCGGCGCCGGAGCCCACTGCGCCTCGCCCCTTGCCGCACGATGCCTTCGCCGATGCGCGTGAAGGGCTTCTGCAATTGAGGACGCAGTCAGGGCGAGGGGTGGGGACGCGTGGAGCGCCGATCTTCTCCGCCATTAACAATGGACTGGCCCAACCGGATCAGCACCTGCCGGTCGCGGTCGTTCCTGCGCAGGGCATCCTGCCCGACGACGTGGCTATCACCACGCGGCGCGACGCCGGTTCGTGGCTGGTGCCGGGTAATATCGCCGCCGAGATCACCGACCTGACCACTCAGATCTTCGGCCTGGAGATCGCCGATCAGTTTGTCGACAGCATCTTCGAGGACAACGATCCCAGTGCCACGTTCCCGGACATCTTCTTTGATGACCTGGACGGGGCGTTCTGGATGACCTACACGGTGCCGGCAAACACCTACGCGCTTGTCGTCGAGGTCCTCGACACAACGTCCCCAGACCTGGACATGGCGGTGGGTTACGACACGAATGGTGATGGCTTGCCTTCGGCCGACGAGCTCATCTGCCAGAGCGCGGACTTCGGTTCGCTCGAGATCTGCGAGGAACTTGGTCCGACCAGCGGTGACTGGTGGTTTGTCATCATCAACTTCGAGGCATCGGGTCCCGGCGTGGCCGACACCGTCGTCGTCGGCCTGACCGCTGTGCCAAATGTCGACGGTGGCAATATGTGGGCCGATGGACCTGTGACCTGGCCAGTCGGGGAGCCATTCGACCTCCGCGTCTACTGGAATGAGCCGGCGCTCGAAGCGGGGGACGTGGCCCACGGCCTCGTCACGCTCGGCACTGACCCGGGCAATCCGGGTAACATCGGATCCATTCCCGTCAGGCTCTCCCGCGTCGAGGACGACGTGGCCAAAGCCGTCGACAACCCGGCGCCGGCCTTCGGCGAAACGCTCACCTTCACCATCACGGTGCAGCCGAACGTTCACCAGGAGGATCTGGGCTACTTCATCACCGACACGATCCCGGCGGGCCTGACCTATGTGCCCGGCTCGGCCACGGCTAGCGAAGGCACAGTCAGCGTTGCTGGAAACGTCCTCACCTACGAAGGCGTGGCGATCCTACCTAGCACTGGCTACGATCTGGTCCCGTTCACCTCACCAATCGGGGGGTACCTGCCGTTGGCGGGCTTCTTCGCCCCGTTCTCGCTGCCCGGTGACGCGGACGAGGGGGGCTGGATTCTGAACCTGTCCTCCCCCTTCCTCTACCGAGGATCAAGCTACTCCCAGATCATCTGGTCAATCAACGGCACGGTGGAGGCAGGCACAGCCAGTGGCCAGACCACGTCATTCCTCAATCTCTCAATGCCGGATCCGACGCCGCCGAACAACCTGCTGGCGCCGTTCTGGTCGGATCTTGACCTGACGACCGCGGGCAACTGGTACGTTGGCGCGCTGACGGATGGGGTTGATGTGTGGACGATCCTGGAGTGGGAGAACGCGCCTCAGTGGGGCAATCCGGGCGCGACGGCGACCGTTCAGCTCTGGCAGAATCAGGCCACTGGCCAGACCTGGTTCACCTACGGCGGCTTTGCCGGCACGTGGAACTTCGGAACCATCGGCATTGAAGATGAGGCTGGCACGGATGGCTTCACCTACTGGTTGGACGGTGACGGCCCGCTGCCTGCCACGGATGCAGAGCTGTTGGTCAACTTCTTCGAGGTCGTGCCTGAGCCCATCGTCATCACCTACCAGGCGACGATGGACACCTGCGGACAGGCGCTGACCAACGAGGTCCTCCACAACACGGACAACCCGGGTAGCCTCGAGGTCAGCACAGATGTTGGTGTGACGGCGCCGATCTGCGAGCCGGCCATCTCGTTGGTCAAGACGGTTGGCACAACGCCCGGCGTCTGCGCGAGCACAACGGAGATCACGGTTGATCCCGCCACGGACGTCTACTACTGCTACGAGGTGACCAACACGGGCAACATCCCGTTCGGGCTGCACGACCTGGCCGACAATCAGCTTGGGTCGATATTCGCCGGCCTGGCATACGATCTCATGCCGGGCGCGTCTGTAAACACGGTCGAGGCCGGCCTGACGATCAGCGCCACCATCGAGGCCCCGACGATCAACATCGCCACCTGGACGGCCTACACCGCGCCGGTAAACGGTCAGGAGGGTAACGGCTTCGAGGCGCAGGCCCAGGCGTCGGCTACCGTGAACGTCGTATTCAACCCGGCCATCTCGCTGGCGAAGACGGTGGGCACAGCGCCCGGCCTGTGCGCGGGCACGACGGAGATCACGGTCGATCCCGGAACCGACGTCTACTACTGCTACGAGGTCACCAACACGGGCAACATCCCGTTTGGGCTCCATGATCTTGTCGACGACCCGATCGGGACCATCCTGAGTGGCTTCGCTTACGTGCTGGAGCCGGGGATGAGTGTGAACACGGTCGACGCCGGCCTGGCGATCAGCGCCACCATCGAAACCACGACGATCAACACAGCTACCTGGACAGCCTATGAATTCGTGGACGAACCGGTCGATGGCCTGGGTCGTCAGGCCCAGGCCATGGCGATGGCGACAGTGAACGTGGCCGACGAGCCCGCGATCACGCTGACCAAGACCGTCGGGCTCGACCCGTCCGCCTGCAGCACCGAGACGGCGATCGAGGTGCAGACTGGCACAGAGGTGATCTACTGCTTCTCGGTGGAGAACACCGGCGACGTCACGCTGTCCTTGCATGACCTGGTCGACGACCATCTGGGTACGCTCCTGAATGACTTCCCCACCAATC
>JBFGLK010000061.1:0-9974 GCA_041576195.1 Promineifilaceae bacterium (SeqCode) | reverse complement strand
GTCGACCCCGTAGCGCTCGAGCTCGGAGTCGCCGTCGCCGTCGACGTCGGAGCCGGCGTCCATCCAGCGCGAGACACCGCCGAGCTCGGTGCCCACCCAGAGCACGCCGGACTCGTCCTCGAACAGCGAGGTGATCGAGCCGCTCCCGGTGACCTCGGGATCCTCGGGCACGAAGTGCTGGAAGGTCCCGGAGTCTGGTCGGAAGCGATCGAGGCCTAGCGGCGTGCCGATCCAGAGGTTGCCGAGCCGGTCCTCGAGGATCCGCTGCACGGTGTTGTCGTTGATGCTGCCGGGGTCCTTGCTGTTGTGGCGGTAGCGCACCGTCTTGCCGGTCGCGGGTGAGTACCGGTACAGCCCGGTGCCTCGCGAGCCGACCCAGAGGACGCCGCTCCGGTCCTCGAACAGGGCGTGCACCCGGGTGGGTTTGCCGTTCTTGCGCAGCGACACGTAGGCGAACGCGCCGGTGTCGCGATCGAAGGAGTAGAGGCCGTCGTCGGCGCCGATCCAGAGAGTTCCGTCGGAGCTTTCCAGAAGCGCGAAGACGTTGTCGGTGCCGAGGGTGCCGGGCAGGATCGGATCGTGCCGGAAGTGGGTGATCTCGCCGCTCTCGGGGTCGAGCCGGTCGAGGCCGGCGTCGCGCACGGCGATCCACACCAGGCCTTCGGCATCGCGAAGGACCGCGCGGGTGTAGTTGCCGGCCAGGGTGTTGGGGTCGGAGGGATCGTGGGCGAAGCGCTCGAACGCGTCGGTGGCCTGCGTCCAGCGGCCGACGCCGCCTCCCTCGGTGGCGACCCACAGATCGCCGGCCGCGTCCAGGTGCAGCGCGCGCACCTGATTGCCCGGCAGCGAGCCCGGGTCGGAACGGTCGTGCCGGTAGACGTGGAACTCCTCACCGTCGAAGCGGTTGAGGCCGTCCTCGGTGGCGCACCAGACGAAGCCGCGCTCGTCCTGCGCGATCGACCGCACGGTGGTCTGCGACAGCCCGTCCCGCCACGACCGGGTTCCCCTGCATGTCGACTTTAACGGCGGCGTGCAGGCCCAGGCGGCGTCCGGCATGCGCCAGGGCGAAGCCGCGATCGTCGCCGACGATCAGATTGCTATAGCGCGCGGGATCGTCCTGGCGATAGATATAGTGCGCGGCCAGCATGACTTGCTGGTGCCAGAATGCCCAGAGCAGCGGGAGCCCGCTCGCTTCCGCCCGCTCAAGCTGCTCCCCACCCTCCACATGGAAACGGGCCGTCCGCGTCACCAGGTGGAAATATTGGAACAGCGCCTCGCCCTGGATGGCGCCCCAGAGGGCCCGCAATCTACTCATGAGGCGGTCCAGAGGGTAGCTCACGTCGCCCGCTCGCGCCCTCATAGTAGGCGGCGCGGGCGGCAGCGGCCACACGGTGCAGCGCGTTAGTGAGTGGCTCGACAATCGCCCCCAGGGGAACGGCCGCCGGCGCCGGCACCGGCTCGCCAACCACCAGAGCAATCCGGCTGAACGGATAGGGCACCACGTAGGTGTCCCACCGGTTGACCCGGTAGCCGCGTCGGGTGTAGGCCCCTGCCGGCAGGACAATGGCGTCCGATCGCTGGGCCAGAAACGCCACTCCCGGCTTGACGACGTAGGCCGGCCCGTCCGGCCCGTCCGGCGTCACATAGCTATCGTGCCCGTCACGCAGCGCCCGCAGAAGGCGCGCCAGCCCGCGCGCCGTGGCCAGCGTTTCATCGCCATGGAGATTCAGGCGAAACGGCGTGGCCCCCAGCCGCCGGGCCCAATGGGCCAGCGCCTCGCCGCGCCAGTCATCCGGCATCAAGAGCAGGAGCCGGGCCAGGTCGTAGTGCCGCCGGAAGAACCCGGCCAGCATCATGGTCATGCCGTGCCAGGCGACGAAGATGATGGGCCGGCCCGCCGACCGCGCCGCGTCGACATGCTCGAAGCCGCAGACGTCGTAACGGGCGGTGCGCACCAGCGATTGGGACAGCCAATAGAGGGCATTGCCGCTGAGCCGGTCGCGCCAGGAAGTCACGCGGCGCGTCCCCGCAACAGCCGTGCCCGGACCAGGCTGACGCTCAGGTAGCCGTTTGTGAACAGGAACCAGGCCTGGACAAAGGGCACGAGGAAAAGGCTCACCCCGACAAGGCCGAGTACAGCGGCGGAGCGCTTCTTGCTGCCGAAGACCCAGGTGAACGGGGGGAAGCGGATCGTGCTCACCATCAGCAGGCTGACGAGGACCAGAAGGACCACATAGGCCCAGGCGGGCAAGAAGGGGCTGGGCAGCGCCAGGTCTGAGAGGACGGCCAGCGTGATCGTCGCCCCACCCGTCGAGATGGTCAGTCCCAACGAATCCGACGAGCCAGTCTTGGCGGGCAAGAGATTGAAGCGCGCCAGGCGAAAGGCGCCGGCGATAGGGCTGAGCACGACGAGCGGCCAGATGACAGCCTCTGGCAGTCCCCTTTGTTGCAGGTGCATGAAGGCCAGCACGGCCGGGGCAGTGCCCAAGCTGACCATATCAACCAGCGAGTCGAGCTGCAGGCCGAACGAGCTGCCGGCATTGAGGCGCCGCGCCAGGCTCCCGTCGAACAGGTCGAGTACATAACTGCACAGAATGAGGATGCCCGCAGCTTCCAGCCGGCCCGTGGCCGCCATCAGCAAGGACAAGACGCCGCAGATCAGAGAGGCGAACGTGATGCCATTTGGGATGAGATATCGATACTTGCTATTCATGGGCCACCTCGCCACTCAGTCGCGCCACGGGCGTGACGCCGCCCTCCACCCGATCGCCGATGCGCACCAGCATCTCCACTTCTGTCGGCAAGAAGAGGTCCACGCGTGAGCCGAAGCGTATCAGGCCAAAGCGCTCGCCGCGCTCCAGCCGGTCGCCGACCGCGGCCGTGTTAACGCAGCGACGGGCCATGATGCCGGCGATTTGTTTGACCAATACCGGGCCATGGTCGCTCTCGACGACCATGGCAATATGCTCGTTTTGCTCCGATGCCTCTGGGCGGAACGCCTGCAAGAACGCCCCAGGCCTGTGCCGCCGCTCCGTCACCACCCCGGCCAGGGGCGATCGCTGCACATGGACGTCCAGGATGTTCAGGAAAATGCTGACGCGCCGCGCCCGCCGACCGAGGTACTCGTCCTCCTGTTCGATGACGCTGGCCACCACTTCGCCGTCTGCCGGGCTGACGACGAGCCCGGCTTCGCTCGGCGGCACGCGCTCCGGGTCGCGAAAGAAGTAGAGTACGAGGCCCATCAGGCCGCTCCCCAGCGTCACGAGCGCTCCAGTCAGGAGGCCCGGCCAGCGGCGCCAGGCCGCGGCCAGCCCCAACCAGACTACGCCGGCCACGGCGATGTTGCCGCCGCTGCCGGCAGCGAGGGGCCAAGACTTCTCGGTCGGATCGATGCCGTCAGGCAACATAAGTGGATGATCTCATCGTCGGCAAGGCGCTCCCAACGCCGCTTTGACCGCCGTTCTCGCGTCGCTCGCCGCCCGGGAATCTGAGTGCCGGCCCGATCTGTCACAGTGGCATGGCCGGGTCATGGCCAGCGCTCAACTCCCGTATTGTGGCGATTTTCCGTGACCGCGCAACATTGTGTGACCCCGCGTTTTCCACTACAATGAAGTTGCAGAATCTGCAATCCGTACCGAACAATGGCGAAGCTGGCAACGCCAACTCTGGCATAATGCGTTCAACACCCAAACCACGAAGGCGTTGCCCATGATCGCTCTCGACTGGGACAGGCTGCTCGAAGATTGCGTGGATTTCGCGCGGCGCCTGGTTCGGACGCCGAGCATGACCTATCAGGAGCAAGCGCTCGCCGCTCAGATTGCCGGGGAACTGGGTCGGCTGGACTACGACGAGGTCTGGAGCGATGACTGCGGCAACGTCTACGGTCGAGTGGCCGGACGCGAGCGCGGCCTGGGGGCGGTGGTGCTCAACACCCACCTGGATCACGTCGACCCCGGCGATCCGTCCCTTTGGCCATCGCCACCCTATGAAGCCGCCCTGATCGACGGGCACATCGTCGGGCGTGGGGCCTGCGACATCAAAGGCCCGCTGGCGGTGCAGGTCTACGCCCTGGCCGCCTTCAAGCGTGCTGGCAGGCGCCCGCGGCGCGACGTCGTCTTCACCGGCGTGGTGCAGGAAGAGATCGGCGGTGCCGGCACGCGCTATTGGGTCGAGCGACTGGACTATCCCGTGGCCCTGGTCTTGCTGGGTGAGCCCTCCGGCAATAAGCTATGCCTGGGCCATCGCGGTATCTACGGTGTCTGGGCCGTATTTCGTGGCCGCTCTGCGCACGCCAGCGTGCCCGAAAAGGCCGACAACCCGAACTATGCGCTCGCGTCCTTCCTGAGCGGCCTGCGATTGGCGGTGGACAGGATACCGCCTCATCCGCGGCTTGGCCGCACCACGGTCGCCCCGACCATCATCGAGGTTGACACGACCAGCCACAATGTCACGCCGGCGTGGACGCGCGTCTTCCTGGACTTTCGCTCGGCTACGGAAAGCCCGCGGGCCCTACACGCCCTGATCGCCGACGTCGCCGGTGTGTTGGACGTTTCGATCCTGCCTGGATGGGACGGACTTGCACTGCCCGACTCGGACGAGCCGCTGACCGGCTTCTACACGCCGGAAGAAAGCGACCTGGTGGCCCAGGTGCGCGCGGCTCTGGCCGAAGGGCTCGGGCAGGAGCCGGCGCTAAGCCACTACCGCTTTGCTACAGATGGGCGCCTGATTGCGCCTGCCGGCATACCCGTCCTGGGCTTCGGCCCGGGCGACGAGGCGATGGCCCACACGGCCGGCGAGCGCATCGCCGTCGCCGAGATGGGCGCCAGCCTGCGGGCCCAGGTGGCGCTGCTCGACCGCTTCTAGACGGGCGTCGGGCTGCCTTTCGAGAGGCGCCCGGTGCGACGAACTACCACACGATCCCGATTAGTGACCATGCACGAAACCACGCTAACCACCCCGCTGATCGCGCCCTACGGCGCCTGGCAATCGCCCATCACCCTCGACATGCTGGTGACACAGTCGATCACGCTGAGCGATCTGCTTCTGGATGGCACCGACCTCTATTGGCTGGAAGGCCGGCCGGCAGAGGCAGGCCGCTTTGCCCTGGTCCGTCTGGACGGCAATGGCGTCGTCGGCGACGTGCTGCCGGTGGGCTTCAACGTGCGTACGCGCGTGCACGAATATGGCGGCCGCGCCTATGCGGCATGGCGCCGGACGATCTACTTCAGTAATTTCGGCGACCAACGGGTCTATCGTGCTGATGGCCGCCGCGAGCCCCGTCCACTCACGCCTGAGCAGCCCCTGCGCTTCGCGGACTTCAGCGTCGACCCCGCCCGCCGGCGTCTGATCTGCGTGCGTGAAGACCACCGCGACGAGGGCGAGGAGCCGATCAATGCGCTGGTCGCCATCGACATGGACGGCGACGAGACGGGCGGTCAGGTGCTGGTCAGCGGGGCCGACTTCTACGCCTGGCCCCGGCTCAGCCCCGACGGCGATCGGCTGTGCTGGATCTCCTGGAATCATCCGAATATGCCCTGGGATGGTTCGACGCTATGGATGGCGAGCATTCGCGAAGATGGCACGGTCGGTCAGCCCAAGCGCGTGGCCGGGGGAGCCGACGAATCGATCTTTCAGCCGGAATGGTCGGCCGATGGTCTCCTCTACTTCGTGTCAGATCGGACCGGCTGGTGGAACCTCTATCGCTACATGGAGGGCCACGGGGAGCCGCTTTGCCCGCTGGAAGCGGAGTTTGGTCGCCCACAGTGGACGTTCGGCGGCGGGACGTACACGTTCGAATCGCCAGACTACATCGTGGGCACCTACGCGGAAGAGGGCGCCTGGCACCTGTTTCGCCTCCATACGACGACGGGCGAGCGGACCAACCTGGATTTGCCGTTCACCCAGCTGGCGATGCCGCTCGTGACGTTCGACAATCAGGTGATCGTGCTGGCGGCGTCCCCCGTTGAAGCGCCGGCTATCGTGCGCATTGACACCGCGCGCCGCGAGTATCAGACCATCATTCGCTCAAGCGCCGTCGACGTCGACCCGGAGTATCTGTCGCGTCCGCGCCGCATGCGCTTCCCCACCGACAATGGTCACCACAGCCACGCCCACTTCTACCCGCCCAGTAATAAGCTCTTCGCCGGTCCGGAAGGTGAGAGGCCGCCCCTGATCGTCTTCAGCCACGGCGGTCCGAGCAGCGCCGCGAATGACTCTTTGAAATACAGCGTGCAGTTCTGGACCAGCCGGGGCTTCGCTGTGGTGGACGTGGACTATGGGGGCAGCACGGGGTATGGTCGGGCCTATCGCGAGCGCCTACTGGGCCAGTGGGGGGTGGTCGACGTCAACGACTGCGTCAGCGCCGCCCGTTATCTCGTGGAGAAGGGCTACGTTGACGAGAACCGCCTGATCATTCGCGGTGGCAGCGCTGGCGGGTACACCACGCTGTGCGCTCTGACCTTCCACGACGTGTTTCGCGCCGGCGCCAGTTACTTCGGCATTGGCGACCTGGAGGCGCTCGCTCGCACGACGCACAAGTTCGAGTCGCGCTACCTGGATCGGCTGGTTGGTCCATACCCGGAGGCCGCCGATCTCTACCGACGGCGCTCCCCAATCCATGCGGTGGACCGGCTACACTGCCCCGCCATCTTTTTCCAGGGCCTTGAGGATCGCGTCGTTACGCCCGACCAGTCCAGAGAGATGGCCAACGCCCTGGCCGGGAAGGGGCTCCCGGTTGCCTCTATCGAGTTCTCGGATGAGGGTCACGGCTTCCGTAAGGCGGAGAACATCAAGGCGGCGCTTGGCGCGGAGCTGTACTTCTACGGTCGCGTCCTGGAGTTCTCGCCAGCCGACGACCTGCCCGTGATCAAGATCACCAATCTCGATTAGCTCCCGCATCACGGGCGCGGCTGACTACGCAGGCGCATGCCGTTGAGGGTAACCAGCAGCGACGCCCCCATGTCCGCGAAGACGGCCATCCAGAGCGTGCCGGCACCGGCCAGCACGAGCAACAGAAAGGCGCCCTTCAACCCCAGGCTCAAGGCAATGTTAAAACGGATGTTGGCCATCGTTGCCCGGCTCAGCCGCACGGCGAACGGCAGTCCATTCAGGTCGTCGCTGAGCAAAGCAATGTCCGCGGTCTCCATCGCCTGCGACGAACCGGCGGCACCCATGGCAATGCCCACGTCAGCCGTGGCCAGGGCCGGAGCGTCATTGATGCCGTCGCCGACCATGGCCACGCTGCCGACTTCCGCCTGCAACGCCTCCAGCGCCTTTACCTTATCTCCCGGCATCAGGCCGGCGCGCACGTCCGTGATGCCGGCCTCGTCGGCGATGCGCCGGGCCGTGCCGGCATCGTCGCCCGTCAACATGATCACGCGCTCGATGCCGGCGCGCCGCAGGGCGGCAATCGCCTCGCGGCTGGTGTCGCGCAGGGGATCTGCCACGGCGATATAGCCCAGATAGCGATCGTCCCGGCCGACTAATAGCGGCGTCAGCCCCTTGGCCGCGGCCGCCTTCATCTCCTCATGATGCGCCGGCGGATGGGGTATGCGCCCGTCGAAGTGGGCATGGCTGCCGACGAGGACTTGTTCCCCGGCGACGGTGCCTTTGACCCCGGTGCCCACGAGGGCGGCCACATCGTCGGCGGTGTAGCGACTGCTCAGGCCCTGCGCGGCCGAGGCTTCGACCACGGCCCGAGCCAGCGGATGCTCGCTGCGCCGCTCAACGGCGGCCGCCAGGGCAAGCAGGTCCAGGCATGGCTCGCATCGGTCCGGCTCCTCACCCTGGCACGCCACGGCCCGGACGGCGCGTACGTCCGGCACGCCCGCCGTCAACGTGCCCGTCTTGTCAAGGGCAACCGCTCGAATGCGTGCCAACGCCTCCAGGTAGGCGCCGCCCTTGACCAGCACACCGTGGCGTGCGGCGTTGCCCAGGGCGCTGATCAGACTGACGGGCGTGCTGATCACCAGCGCGCATGGGCAGGCGACCACCAGCAGCGCCAGAGCGCGATAGAGCCAGCCGTCAGTAGGCGCCTCGGCGCTGACCCACGGCTCGCCGAATAGAAGCGGCGGCAGCACGGCCACCAGCGCCGCCAGCGCGATCACGGCCGGAGTGTAGATCCGGGCGAAGCGATCCACGAAACGCTGCGCCGGCGCCCGCCGCTCCTGGGCTTCTTCGACCATCTGAATGATACGGCTTATGGTGTTGTCGGCAGCCAGCCGGGTGACTGCCACAGTCAGAGCGCCGGCGCCGTTGATCGTGCCGGCAAAGACGTCATCGCCGACCGCGCGCTCCACCGGCAGGCTCTCGCCAGTGATCGGCGCTTGATTCACGGCTGAACGCCCGCTGATCACGCGGCCATCCATGGGAATACGCCGGCCGGGCTTTACCACGATCGCGTCGCCAGGCTTCAAGTCGGCCACCGGCACGACCTCCTCGGTCGGCGGGCAGTGAGGGCAGGGGCCGCCGGCGTAGCCGTCGACGCCGAGATGCTCCCGGCAATCCTGGCAGGGCCGCAACCGAGTCGCCTCCAGGGGCGCGACCTCCATGAGGCTGCGAATGGACTCGCGCGCCCGCTGGGCCGTGAATGACTCCAGGGCCTCGCCTATGGCAAACAGGACCATGACCAGGCCGGCCTCGGTGTAGGCCCCGATGCCCACCGCGCCAAGGCTGGCCACCGTCATCAGCACGTCAATGTTGACGTCGCGGCTGACGCGCAGGGCTCGCCAGGCGCTGCGGGCGATGGGTCCCCCGGCGACGACCATCGCCAATACGGAGCTGACGTCCAGCAAGGGGTGCTCGAGCCCCAGAGGCCGCAGAAGCTCACTGAAGAGCAGGCCGGGCAGGATCAGCACCAGGCCGACCAGCGCCAGCCGCGTCTCCAGACGCGACATCATGAATTCGACGAGAGACTGCCGGCGTCGCGACGCGGGAGGCAGCAGTTGCGTGGCGTCCGGGTCGTCGCCGGCGGCCAGGTCAGTCGCCACGTCGTAGCCCAGTGCCCGGACGCGCGCCACCACGTCCTCGGGCGCGGCATCCCCGGTGACGCGCATCGTCTCATTAGCATAGCTGACGGCGCAGACGACCACCCCATCCAGCTGGGCGACGCCCTTCTGGAGTGTCGTGGCGCAGCTGGCGCAGTCCATGCCAACCAGGCGAAAGCGCTGCGTGCGCTCCGCCGACGCGTTTACGTTGCGGGTCGTCTCCATGCCGGCAATGATACCCGCGATCGCGCGTTCACGCCGGGCCGCGTGACGATGCGACCGTCGGCGGCGATACTCAGGCTGTGAGATTGTGAGGGCCAGTGCCCGGGGGTTACGCTGTGGCCGGTCGGTCGATCCACAGCACCGCGATCAGGGCCAGCTCGATCGCCTTGGTGACCAGTCCGGGCACACTGCTGAAGGCGTCGCCACCCTGGATGACGAAGTAGCCGATGATCGTCACGCCGGCGAATGCAATGAGGCCGTAGCGGATCAGGCCGCGCTGGCCGGCCAACTGGGACACGAAGTAGAGGCCGGCCAGGAGGGCGAGATAGCCGATGCCGTTCAGCACAAAGATGATGCCGAACACTTCCGGCAGGCTACCGATGCCCAGTCCCAGGTGAATCAAGGCTGTGGCGACGGTCAGGATGATGACGATGAGTCTTGTGTTCACGGGGTTTCCTCCCATTGACGTGGATTGGCCAAAGCACACGGATGGAGCACGGGCAGCACGCCCACCTACCCATCAGTCGCCCTTCTAGCGGAAAAGTCACGGCTTGGCGGAATCCTGGCGCCCGCGCTCATATTCGACGCGCCAGGGCAAGACCTGTGAGTCCGAGCAACGCGTCACGAAGCCGTATGATGGCCAGCAGGCTGACTGCGACTGCCGCATTATACCCCAGTCCGCGAAGCGCCAGAACTTGCCCGGCCTCGACGGCGCCCAGGCCCCCGGGCGTCGGGGCCAGCAGGCCCAGCCGGGCAAAGGCAAAGGCG
>JBFGLK010000060.1:0-10039 GCA_041576195.1 Promineifilaceae bacterium (SeqCode) | reverse complement strand
TAAATAGGAGGGGAAGTCCGAGCCACATCGCCCCGCCGATCAGGCGCCAGGGCCACTCCGGCCGCAACCCGGCCTCCACGCGGTCCTCAACGCGCGTGCGCCTGGCTCCCTCGGCGACAAAGCGGTGGGTGTGGCGCCAGAAGGCAAAGGGGCCGGCAAGCTGGCGGTCGACAAAGCCCGTCGGGGAAACCTCATCGAAGCGGACGTGCCAGCGAAGCGGCAGGGGGCCCAGCCACATCGTAAAGGCCATCTCGTCGCCGCTGCGCATCCTGTCTGGGGCCGGACTGTCAACGCGGACGACGATGGGCGGCGGCGTAATCGCGGCTACGTTGCCGGCTTGATGATGGAAGGCGGCCACGGCCTCGACCGGCGCGTCGACCGCGAAGACGTGCTCAAACGCGTTCATGCTGGGGCACCGACCTCGTGCCGGCACCGTGGCCGGCAGCCGTGAAGGACTGCAGCCAGGTGACGATCGGCTCGCCGCGCTCGTCGAGGTGGTCGGCCGCGGCGTCGGCGTAGGCTGCCAGGTAATGGGTCAACACCTCGACGGAAACCTGATAGTTGAAAAGGAGGCCTTCCAGCCATGCGAGGTCCGCTCCCGCCAGATCGATGTCGCCGAAGGCGAGCGCGGCACGTATGTTGGCGGCCATGTTCTTGTTGGCGCGGCCAAGTGTGGCCGGGGCGATGCCAACGGTGGCGCAAGCGCGCCAGGCATCGGCATCGATGAGGGGCGAGGCGGCGTCAAAGGCGTCCAGGGCCTCGCGGCTCTGCCGGGACGGCTCGCGCGCCGGAAGTACCCCGGATGCCAAGCGCAACAGCGCGGCGACTCGCTCAGGGGCGTCGGCCAGGGCAGGTCCGAGGTAGTGGCCGGGAATGTACTCTCGAATGTCTGGCAGCAGGTTGAACACAAGGCCGCCATAGGCAATGGTTGCGGAGACGTCGGCCACCGCTTTCGCCAGGCTCTTCAGCGCGGCTGCCGTCGTCAGCTGTTGCGCCGAAAGGATGAGCAGCCTGGCACCGGTGTCCTCCAGAGTGCCCACCAGCTGTTGTGCCGGTACGTCGACGCCGAGGAAAAGCGCATCCCATCCCTGCCGTCGAAGCAAGAAGGTCAACAAGAGGGGGCTGAACGTGTGACGTTCATCCGGGGGGCAGCCGACCAGGATTCGGCCAGGGCGACTGGGTGGCGGCGCGCCCAGGAGCAACGCGTCGAGTCGCCGGGTGGCCAGCGCGGACGCGAAGTGCTCCTGCTGTACGGTGACGCGGCCCTCATACCAGCCTTGGCCGATCTCGGCAAGGCCGGCTTGCAGCACGTCGAGGCACACACGCTCCGGGCTGAAAAGGGCGAAGGCCTGGTTCAGCGTTTGCTCGGCCGCTGGCTCCTCAAAGGCGAGGCAGGCATCGATCCAGCGCTGGCGCCAGCCCTCGATGGTATCTGCCTGGCGGCCGGTTGTTCTCGAGGCCGTCGCCATCGCCTGTCCGCTGGATCCACCCGGCAGCGGCATGGCCAGCAAGGGATCGCGCCCGGCGTCTTGATATTGCTTCCACAGGCCAATGGCGTGACGGATCGTCAGTCCCTCTTCCTGACGGGCAGCCAGCCAGCGCACGGTATCTATGTCACGGCGCGAGTAGATACGATGGCCGCCTGACGTGCGCTCAGGCTGGGGCAGGCCGTAGCGCCGCTCCCAGGCGCGCAGCGTATCAGGTTTTACGCCGGTTTCGCGCACGACGGCTTTTAGGTTGAATGTCGCTTCATCTTCCGGCAGGGTCATTAGCCTGTCACCGAGGTCAACGTAGCGCACGGAGCAACAGAATGTTGTGGCGCCACACTCAATCGTATATGCTAATGATCGCACGGTATCCTACTTTTGTCAATATTTTGTCGAATTATCGTATAGAATTCAGCTGGCTCAGCCGGCCGCGACGGCGGAGAGGGCCAGGTTACGGATCTTGGCGCCAACGCAGTCCGGGTGGCGGCGCGGGGCGGGAACTGCGGCGCATCGGATGTGGGAAGCGGGAGCGCGGGCGGATGACTTCATCCACGCGCGGTCGGGCGGAGCGTTGTTTGCGGCGCGCGGTGCCGGGGCAGGCGGCTTCAACGCGCCGCCTTGCGCACGGCTGGGTTCATAGTTAAAATAAGCATGATTAGTTAAGTCAGACGTCTCTCCGGGGGCGGCGCCGATGAAGAGCCGCTCAAAGGCCCGGCCGTCCAGTGGCCGAACCGTCCGCGCTTCTGTACACTTGTCCTATGCCACGCCCTGCGCGCCTGCCCATTTCCGAACGCGACACGCCCGACGAGCCAGCCTGGTTGCACCAGCCAAGCTACCTGCTCGAGGCTGGCCGCAGCGTGCGCACCGAGTCGACCTATCGCAGCGGCCTCCGTCTCTTCGCCGACTGGTTGCAACATTTCGGCCGCGATGGCTATGCGATCGACGATCCGTGGCCACTGTCGCCGGCCGGGCTCTCCTCGGCGTCTATCCTCGCCTTTCGCAACTGGCTGGTTGCCAACCGGTCACGGGCCACGGTCACCACGTACATGGCCGCTATCACCGGCTATCTTTACTTCCTCGATGGTCTGGACCAGCTGCCGGCAACCTTTCAACTGGGCAAGCTCCAGCGGCAGTTAAGCCGCCGCCAGATCGAACGCCACCACGCCGAAGCGGTCGTCGACCTCGACGAGGCCCGCCAGGCGATTCCGCGCATCGTCCGCTACTACGCGCGGCAGCCGTTACCCGCCGGCCACGACCCCTTTGATCGCCGCCTCTCCCTCTTGCGCGACCGGGCGTTGGTGGCCGTGCTCTACTCCACGGCAGCGCGTCTGTCCGAGGTGATCAGTCTCAACCGCAGCAACGTCCGCCATGGCCGTGGTGAGCACGCCATGGTCACGGGCAAAGGCGGAAAGCCGCGCACGCTCCACATCCGGCCGTACGCCCAGGAGGCCATCCAGGCTTACCTTGCCCAGCGCTCCGACAGTAATCCGGCGCTCTACGTGGCCCACAGCCGCAACGCCCGGAATGCCCGCCTGTCCGCCACGTCGGCGCACAACGTCATTAAGAAGGCCGTGCGCGCCCTCAAGCTCCACCCCTCCCTGTCCGCCCACGACTTCCGGCATTACCGGGCGACGCAACTGCTACGCGAAGGAATGCCGATCGAGGTCGTCCAGGAGTACCTGGGCCACGCCGATATCTCGACCACTCGGGGCATCTATGCGCCGGTGCTGGGCACCCACGTCATCGGCGAATGGCTAGAGAACCTGGACGTGCCCCCGGATCAGGCCGCGGCCGCTCAAGACGAGCCGTCCGAACCCGCGGCGCTCTCCCCGGCGACGGTGGAATCGTCATCGGTTTCCGGCGCCGCATGAGTCGGTCGCGTCGGCGACGCCCACAGCCGCATTCCCCCTGATACCAAGCTACCGAGGTAACATGCCGTACGTGCCCCTGCCCGCGCCATACCTGTCAGAGACCGAGTCGTTCGCTCCGCTGCTACTCGTCGTCGGCCTGGCATTCGTCGTGCCGCTCTTGATCGCGCGCGTCAATCGCTGGGTGGCCTTTCCCGTCGTCGTCGGCGAGATCCTCGTCGGCATTGGCATCGGCCAGCTGTACCCGAGTCTACTGGAGGATGACATCCTCCGGATCCTGGCCGAGATCGGCTTCGGCGTCCTGTTCTTCCTGGCCGGCACCGAGATCGACTTCAGCAGTCTGCGTCTGCCAGATGCCGGCAGGCGGCGGCGCGAGGGCTGGCAGTCCGTGCTCAAGGCCCCCGCCTTGTTGGGCACCCTCATCTTCCTGGCCACCGCGCTGCTGGCGGCCGGCTCCGCCTTCGCGCTCAATCAATTGAGCTTCTTGCGCGGCAACACCTGGCCCTTTCTTATTCTTATCCTGGCGCCCTCATCCCTCGGCCTGATCGTCGCCGTGCTGAAAGAACGCGGCTACGCCGACAGCGAAGTCGGCCAGCTCATTCTCGTGTCGGCCACGGTGGCCGACTTCGGCACGCTGCTGGCGCTGACCGTCGCCGTCGCCATGATTGAATTGGGCGGTTTCGAGCCCCAGGTGCTCCTCGTTGGCCTCATCTTCGTCGGCTTCATCCTCATCTATAACTTCTTCAGTCGCATCTACCAGAATCCATCCGTTCAGCGGGTCGTCAGCGCTTTGAACTCTCCGACCGCCCAGGTCAAACTCCGCTTCGCCTTCGCCCTCTTCCTCATCTTCGTCGTGCTGGCCGAAACACTGGGCGCGGAGATCGTGCTCGGCACCTTCCTGGCCGGGGTCGTCGTCTCCCTCCTGGCCACACCGCGCGATCGTGAGGTCATCCACCAGCTCGAATCCGTGGGCTTTGGCTTCTTCATCCCCATCTTCTTCATCATGGTGGGCGTCCGCTTTGACCTGCAGGCGCTCCTGACAGACCCAAGCGCCCTACTTCTGGTCCCGTTGCTGGTCGTGGCCGCCATCGTCGTCAAGGTGGTGCCGGCACTTCTCCTGCGCCTGGTCATGAGCTGGCGCTACGCTGTCGGCAGTGGGCTTCTCCTAACGGCGCGCCTCTCCCTCGTCGTCGCCGTGGCGGCCATCGGCTCCGAATTGGGCAGCCTGACCGCCCCCGTCAGCGCCGACATCATCCTCCTGGCGATGATCATGGCCCTCTTCGGGCCGCTGGCATTCAACCGCGTGATGCCGCGCCTTGAGGAGGCCGAACTGCCCCCAATCATCGTGGCGGGCGCGGGCGAGCTGGGCCTGGAGGTCGCCGAGCAGCTGCGAGCCCACCACGAACCGGTGATTATCATCGATCCCGACCCGAGCCGCGTCGAGGCCGCCCAGGTGATGGGCTTTCAGGCGATCGAGGCGCATGTCGATCGCCAGGACGCCCGCGTCTCCGACACCCTGTTCCGCGCCGAACGCCTGGTGACGACACACGCCGAGCCTGACGTCAGTTATCAGATCTGCCGCATGGCGCGTGAACACTACCGCGTGGAGCACGTGGTCGCCCGTGTGACGAGCACGGCCGACCTCCCCCGGTTTCAGCTTCTGGGCGTGACGGCCGTCAATCCGGCCATTGACTTCGCCGCGCTCCTCGTTACCGTCACGCGCAACCCGGCCGCCTACGAGTTGATGACCCGGCTGGACGATGACAAAGAGATGCACGAGTTCACCTTGCGGAACCCGGGCCTCATCGGCCGACGCATTCAAGAGCTCGACCTGCCCAATGGCCTCTTGCTGGTGGCCTTGCGACGCGGGGGAGAGCTGCTCGTGCCCATCGGCACCACCCGACTTCATGAGGACGACCACGTCACCGTGGTCGGTGACGTCGACGCCGTGCGTCACGCCTACGAGCTGTTCTCCAGCGCTACGGTGGCGTGGCGGCCGCAGGAGCGCGTGGTCCGCCCGTAGCTCCCTGCGCGGCAACACCAATGTCCCTCTAATCATCCGCGGTTATAATCGAAGCGTGTTGGCGCGCCTCAGTTGACATCGCCGGTCGGCCCGGGGCGGCTGCCTTTGGGCTTGGGCCAGCGGCTTTCGCTGGCGGTCACGACCATTGGATCGTGGCCGTTTTGCGCGCATTGTGAGCAGGAATGAGCATGTCCCCATCGCCCAATGGTCAGCTGGCCCGTGAGGTTGCCTCGCGGCGCACCTTCGCCATCATCTCGCACCCGGATGCCGGCAAGACCACCTTGACGGAGAAGCTCCTGCTTTACGGCAAGGCCATTCATCTGGCCGGCAGCGTGCGCGCCCGCCGCGAGCAGCGCGGCGCCACCTCCGATTGGATGGCTATGGAGCGCGAGCGGGGCATCTCCATCACGTCGACGGTGCTTCAGTTTCCTTATGATGGGCGCGTCATCAATCTGCTTGACACGCCAGGCCACCAGGACTTCTCGGAGGACACCTACCGCACGCTGATGGCCGCCGACAGCGCGGTGATGGTGCTCGACGCCGCGCGTGGCGTCGAGGCTCAGACCCGTAAGCTGTTCGCCGTCTGCCGGCAGCGTGGCATCCCGGTCTTCACCTTCATAAACAAGCTGGACCGGCCCGCCCGCGATCCGCTGGCCCTCCTCGACGAAATCGAAACCGTGCTCGCGATGCCGGCAGTGCCCATGAACTGGCCGCTGGGCGACGGCGACAACTTCCTCGGCGTCTATGAGCGCGCGGGCGATCGCGTCCACCTCTACGACCGCACAGTGCGCAACCAGACGATCTCGCCGGAGACGATCACCGGCCTGAACGACCCGCGCATCGCCTCCGGCCTGAATAGCTTCCAGCTGGACGATCTACACACCAACATCGCCCTTCTGGACGAGCTGGCCATGTTTGACCATGACGCCTTTCGCCGCGGCGGCCAGACGCCCGTCTACTTCGGCAGCGCCCAGACGAACTTCGGCGTCCAGCTCTTTCTGGATGACTTCGTCGATCTGGCGCCCGCGCCGGCTCCCTACCCCAGCAACGCCGGGCCGATCTCCCCGACGAGCCCGGACTTCACCGGATTCGTTTTCAAGATCCAGGCCAACATGAACCCGCGCCATCGCGACAGCGTGGCCTTTGTCCGCGTGTGCAGCGGGCGCTTCCAACGCAACATGACCGTCCAGCACCCGCGCTCGGGTCGCTCAATCCGCCTGTCACGACCCTACAAGTTCTTCGCCGACGATCGTGAGGTCGTGGAGGACGCGTATCCAGGAGATATCATCGGTCTGCCGGGCAACCGGCTCTTTAGCATCGGCGACACGATCAGCGCCGGCGGCGCTTTTCAGTACGCACCGATCCCGACCTTTCCCCCCGAGCACTTCGCGCGCCTCGTCAATGCGGACGTCAGCAAGCAGAAGCAGTTCCTCAAAGGGCTCGACCAACTCCAGACCGAAGGAGCGATGCAGCTGCTCTATGAGGTAGATGCCTTGCGCCGCGAGCCCATCCTGGCCGTCGTGGGCCTGTTACAGCTTGACGTGGTTGAGGCGCGCCTGGCCGACGAATACGGCGTCGAGACGCGGAGAGAGATGCTGCCGCAGGCGCTCTGCCGCTGGATCGTGGGCGACCCGGGCCAGATCGAGGGGCTGCCCTGGCGGTACGGTATCATGAAGACGCAGGACGCGGCAGGCCGCCTCGTCGGCCTCTTCAACACGGAATTCGAGCTGAACTACTATCGGGAGAAGTTTCCCGGACTGACCTTCAACGAGAGACCTGAGACATGAACCAATCAGAGGATGCGTGGGACTTCATCGATATGGACATTGACGACGTGGCCGCCCTGGGCGAAGACGAAGTCGACATCGATTGCCCATATTGTGGCGAGACAATCTCGCTGTTCCTGGACCTTTCTATCCGACGCCAGACGCTCATCGAAGACTGCGAGGTATGTTGCCGACCGATCGTGCTCAGCTACACGGTGCGGGACGGATTGGCGGATGACCTGATCGTGCGCACCGAGGACGACATCTAGCCCACTGACGGCCGGCCCAAGGTCGGTTCCACCGTCTGTTGCCTAACATGATGACGTAGTGAGACACTGCCATGCGAATGACATTGCGTTCCAAGATACATAAGGCGACCGTGACCGAGGCGGACCTGAACTACGTTGGCAGCATCACCATTGACGAAGCGCTCCTGGAGAAGGTCGACCTCTGGCCAGGCGAACGCGTTCTCGTCGTTGACAACACCAACGGGACGCGTTTGGAGACGTATGTCATCGCCGGCGTGCGCGACAGCGGCGTGGTCCAGATGAATGGCGCGGCCGCCCACCTGGTGCAGAAAGGGGATGAGGTCATCATCATGGGCTTTGAGCTGACGGAGACACCCATCCCCAACCCGCGTGTCATCCTGGTCGACGAGAAGAACCGGTTCGTCCGGTACCTCTGACGCCGGCGCCCTCGCCTGCGGGCACATCGACTCGATCCCCCGTCAAGGCCTACGGGCCGCCCTCGACCGCAATCGGAGCCAGAAAGAGCCTGTCGCCGCGCGCCAGCGGCAGCCGGGCACCGTCGGCCTGGCTGTAAAGGCCGATGGCCAGAAGCCAGGGTTCGCCCGACAGTTCTGCCGGCAGTGGAATCCGATCGTGGATGACCGCCAGGCGGTCCCCCGACCTCAAGCTGTGCGCGGTCACAGGGAGCCCATCCTGTTGCGTCGCGACGACAAACGGATCCCGCATCAGGTGACTGAACAAGGCCAGTCGCGGCGGGGGCGTCTCCAGTACCTGCCAGTGCGTCACCAGTCGCAGCACCTGGCCGGGCGCGTCCACGTTGGCCTCATAACCTAGCAGGGCCAGCCCGTCGCCAAAGCGGACCGGAAGGCGTGCCTCACCGCCGCCGCTTTCCGGAGCATAGCGCACGACAGTGCCGGCAAGTGCGTCAAGTCGCGCGAACTCCGGCACCTCGCTCGCCGGTAGCTCGGGGAAGAGATAGCGGGCGTCGGGGTCGGGCAGAAGCACCCGTGTCGTGCGGCAGTCGTAGTAGCGAATCGCCAGATCGGATCGCTGCAGGAGAAAGGCCATGCTCTGCCAGGCCGGACGCCACCAAGGATCGTCTTCCTGCGTGAGTATGGTGCAGACCGCCACCGGGGCGTCCGCCGGATCAGCGTCGAGCGTCCGGGCGGCGTTGGCCAGGCCCTCCTGCCAGAAGAAGGCGATGCCTTCCACTGCCGGCCATGTTTCGAAATAGGCGTGCCAGGTAGACCGCAGCTGGGCCACCATAAGTAGGCCGCCAAGCAGGAGATACAGACCGCCTGGAACTGTCCGCCGCCGGTCACGCTGCAAGTGGCGCTCGATGAGGTCCGCGCCACCGGCCACGGCCAGTGCCGGGAAGACGAAGGTCACCGGCTGCGCCAGGACCGTGCGATAGAAGTTGGGTGCCGGCTGGCTCAGCATGCCCGGGATGAGGGCGACCGGCAGCCAGATCAGGACAAACGCGTAAGCCGGCCATCGCCAACGCCACAGCGCCAGCGCCAGGCCGAGGTAGAACACCCCGCCGATCCAGCCGGGGACAAAGACGGGCCGTCCCGGCACGTTGTCAAAGATCAGGGGATCGCCGGCAACGGTAAACATGCCCAGCGTTCCCAAGGTGGTTTCCAGCGCTGGCTGGGGATCCCCCGCCTGGAGCGCCGCCAGGGGACGATTGAACTCCAGGAAGTCGAATTGATCTGCCTCGGGATGTGCCTGTAGATAGAGGAGCAGGGGCGCCACAGCGAGGGCGAGCGCGATGGAGGCCATAACCACGCCTACCCTCTGTCGGCGCCACCATCGGCGCCGGCTGATGGCGAGGAAGCCGACGAAGAGGCCGAAGGCGAGCGGCAGCACGCGGGCTGCCGTGTAGCCGTACAGCGCCAGACCCATGAGCAGGCCAGCCAGCGCCCAGTGCCGATGCCCGCCCACCCATGTCGCTCGCCAAACGGCCAGGGCGAAGAGAGCCGACGCGGGGAGAACGATGGCGGAGCGCAGGCCAGATCGGGCGCCGAAGAGCACCCAGAACGAAGTAGCCGACAGCAGCAATGTCAGCAGCGCGACACGTGGCCCAAAGAGCTGGCGCCAGAGCGCCGTCCAGCCAGCCAGCCCGAGCAAGGTCGCCATAACGGATGTCAGGCGCAATGTGAAAACAGATTGGCCGAGGAGGGCCGTCACGCCGGCGAGGCCATAGTGATAGAGCGCCTCACGGCCCTGGCCGTCCGGGAAGAACGGACGCCAATCTCCGCCAAGGATGCGATCGGCGATCTGGCCTTCGATAAGCTCGTCCATCTCGAGGCCGGGCGGTACCGCGAGCAGATCGCGCAGGAATAGCCAGGCTGCCACGAGCAACAAAACGGCAATGGCAAGGGGGAACATGGCGCGAGCGCGAGGCACGAGTGGCATGTCTCCCTACGGCACCACCGGCCAGGGGAGCGCGAGCCGATCGAGTCCTGCCGTCGTCGTGAGCCGATCGCCGGTCGCCGCGTCGTACATCCCGACCCAGAGCGCGGTCACACGATCCAGGGCCTCCGGATCGAGGCCAAGCTCGTGCCGATCGACGATGTACTCGCCCAGCATCCAGGCGTTCGTCGGCCGGGCCCAACCTGCCGGCACGCCGTCGGCCTGGGCCAGC
>JBFGLK010000059.1:0-10112 GCA_041576195.1 Promineifilaceae bacterium (SeqCode) | reverse complement strand
TAGCGAGAATTACCAACACACCTGAAGCGGACGTTTTTTCTCGCGCATACCAAGCGTTGCAGAATGGCTTGGACCCGGCCGTGCTCAAATCCTGGCAGCGCTGCGCCTTGCGTGCCGGCAGCACGCCCAGCCCGAAACGGCTTCAGGCGATGGCCCTGGATTCGATGATGCGGGCCCACGCCGACCTGATCGCCGTGGCCATCCCCTTTATGGAAGACGTTCACCAGTTCCTGGAGAGCTCCCACTGCGCCATCTTGTTAACCAACAGCACTGCCTGCGTCCTGGCCCTCGCCGGCGACGGCGCGGCCGTGGCCGAGCTGACCGACCTGGGTCTCGACCTGGGCGCCTACTGGTCGGAAGGCCAGCTCGGCACCAATGCCTTGGGTATGTGCCTGCTGGAGGCCATGCCCGTGCAGGTCGTCGGCGCGGAGCACTACTTCCCCGTCTTCCAACACCTGGTCACCAGCGCCGCGCCCATCCACCATGTGAACGGGCGCATGATCGGCATCCTGGGGTTGGTCACCCCGGCGGCGAGCGCCACCTCGCACACGCTCTCGCTGGCCATGGCCGTGGCCCGGGCCATCACCGGCCAGTTCCAGGCCGACCTCATCCTGGAGGAGGCGAACCGGCGCCTCTCCGAGATGCACACGGTGTTGGGCGCTGTGGACGAAGGGGTGATCACCTGGAACGAGGCCGGCCAGGTCAACCACGTCAACGCCCAGGCGGCGCGCATCCTGCGCCTGAATCCGGCCAGCGTGCTGGGCCAGGTGGTCACGGACGTGCTGGAGTTGCCGCAGCTGCTACGCGAGGCCATTGGCCAGAACCGGGAACTGCAAGACGTGGAGGTCACCTTCAACGTCAACGGCCGGGCGGTGCCCTGCCTGCTCAGCCTGCGCCCGATCACCGCCGGCATGCCCCAGGGCCACATCGCCATGCTCCGGCCCATCGAGCACGTGCGCCGGCTCGTCCAGGAGCAGGTCGGGGCCCAGTCCAGCCTCAAGCTCGAAGCGATCACCGGGCGCTCGCCGGCCATGCGCCAGGTGCTCCGCCAGGCCCGCACCGCCGCCCGGGGCACCGCGCCGGTGCTGCTGCGCGGCGAGGGCGGCGTGGGCAAGAACTACCTGGCCCGGGCCATCCACAACGACGGCGAGCGCTCCGAAGGCCCGTTCCTGGCCATCAACTGCCGGGCCATCCCCCACGAGCTGATGCCGGAAGAGATGCTGGGCTATGAAGGGGAGGGGGTCACCAAGGGCCGGCCGAGCAAGTTTGAGCTGGCCAACGGCGGCACCCTGTTGCTGGACCAGATCGAGAACCTCTCCCTGGAGATGCAGGCGGCCGTGCTCCATCTGCTGGAAACGGGCTTCGTCATGCGCCTGGGCAGCCTGAAACCCATCCCGGTCGACGTGCGCCTGGTCGCCCTGACCTCGGCCGACCTGGAGCGCCTGGTGACCGCCGGCCACTTCCTCTCGCACCTCTACTACCGTTTCGGCGTCTTCAGCCTCGCCGTCCCCCCCTTGCGCGACCGGCCGGAAGATATCCCCATCCTCATCGAGCGCTTCCTCGATCGCCTCTCCAGTCGCACCGGCCGCTCGGCGCGCCTCCACGAGGAGGCCCTGGAGGTGCTGTGCCGCTACCCCTGGCCGGACAACGTGCGCGAGCTGGAGAGCGCCCTGGAGCGCGCCCTCTACCAGTGCGATGACGGCCTCATGCGCCTCATCGACCTGCCCGCCGTCGTGCGCACGGGCCGGGTCATCACCGCCTCGAACCCGGCGCCGGCCCCGGTGCTTACCATCGGCGAGGCGGAGCGCGAGGCCATCAGTCGCGCCGGCTGGGCCTGCGAAGGCCGGGTCACGGAGATGGCCCGCCAGCTGGGCATCGGCCGCACCACCCTGTGGCGCAAACTGAAGCGCTACGACATCACCCCCGACCACTTCGCGCGCTAGCGCCGGGGCCGCCCCGCGCCGGCAAGCAGGACCTTTGGGGGATAGCTGTGTTTCAATACGAAACATCTTGAGCGGTTGTGTGTTGCATAACGGAACATAACACGGGCTTTGGTTGAACGGGGCGGGGAGTTCAGTAAGATATTCTACGTGTGATAGTGCACGTTGACTGAAGATTCGGTTATTCCATCCCAAAACATGCCCAACATCGGCGCTGCGTGGCTGTTTGAGCCTGACTGCCTGTTTGCAAACGTGACGGCACATTGATGCCACCCTGGCGTTGAGGTGCCGTTTTTTGTTGTCTGGTGTGTCAGGCGGGGCCGGCAAGGAGGCGATATCGACGAGACCGAGAGACAGAAAGATGTATTTGCGACTTCAATGAGCGGCGTCCAGGACGCCCAACTTGCTTCTGACCCCCACTTAAGGAGGATCCCATGAAACGGAATAGCTTGACTGGTGAGTTGCTTGCCGAGTTCTTCGGCACCTTCATCCTGATTCTGTTGGGTGACGGTGTCGTGGCGCACGTTGGCCTGGCCCCTCGTCTGGCGGCCCCGGCCTACAACTGGAACACCATCGTCTTCGGCTGGTGCTTCGCGGTTGTCGTGGCCGTCTACGTGGCCGGCGGCGTAACCGGCGCGCACATCAACCCGGCGGTGACGATCGCCGTGGCTGTGAAGCGTGACTTCCCCTGGTCCAAGGTGGCGCCCTACATCCTGGCGCAAATCCTGGGCGCCTTCGTCGGCGCGGCCGCCGTCTTCCTCATCTACCGCGACGGCCTGGTGGCTGCCGGCATGCCCAACGTCTGGAGCACTGGCCCCGGCTCGGTCTTCGGCACCGCCTTCTGGGGCGGCACCGGCGCCGATGCGCTGCAGTCTTACTCGTTGCTGACGGCCATCTTCGCCGAGTTCTTCGGCACGATGGTCCTGCTCTGGGGCGTCATGGCCGCCTTCGACGACCGGAACTGGGGCGTGCAGACCAAGGCCAACCTGGGCGCGCTCCTGGTCGGCTTCGTGGTGCTCGCCGTCGGTCTCTCGCTCGGCGGCCCCAGTGGCTACGCCATCAATCCGGCCCGCGACCTCGGCCCGCGCATCTTCGGGGCAATCGCTGGCACCAGCGGGTTGTTCACTGGCTCCTACTGGATCGTGGTCCCGGTCATCGTCCCGGCTATATCGGGTGCCATCGGTATCTTCCTCTACGACTTCTTCATCACCCCCTACCTGCCGGAAGCTGAGTAAGCGTGTCAGGGCGCTCAGGCTGGCGCCCGCGCCAGCCTGTGGCATCGTACTGGGAGGTACACATGAAGAAACTGATCAACGACATACCGGATGTCGTCAAGGAACAACTCGAAGGCATGGCCGTGGCCCATCCCGATGCCCTCAGCGTGCACTTTGAGCCCAACTACGTCTACCGGGCAGACGCCCCGGTCGCCGGTAAGGTCGCCATCATCTCTGGTGGGGGCAGTGGCCACGAGCCCATGCACGGCGGCTTCGTCGGCATGGGCATGCTCGATGCAGCCTGCCCGGGCGAGGTCTTCACCTCGCCGACGCCCGACCAGATGTATGAGGCGGCCCGGGCCGTCGACGGCGGCGCCGGCGTCCTTTTCATCGTCAAGAACTACACCGGCGACGTCCTCAACTTCGAGACGGCCGCCGAGCTGGCCCACGCCGACGGCATCAAGGTGCAGAACATCCTCATCGACGACGACGTCGCCGTCAAGGACAGCCTCTACACCGCCGGCCGGCGCGGCGTCGGCACCACCGTGCTCGCCGAGAAGATCGTCGGCGCGGCGGCCGAGGCCGGCTACGATCTGGACAAGTGCGCCGACCTGTGCCGCAAGGTGAACATGTATGGGCGCAGCATGGGCATGGCCCTCACGTCGTGCACCGTGCCGGCAGCCGGCAAGCCCACCTTCGAGCTCGGCGAAGACGAAATGGAAATCGGCATCGGCATCCATGGCGAGCCGGGCCAGAAGCGCATGTCGCTCACCTCGGCCGACGAGATCACCGCCATGATGACCGCCGAAATCCTCGACGACGGCCCCTACTCGCGCACCGTGCGCGAATGGGACCGGGACAACGCCGAATGGGTCGACAAGTCGCTGACCGACGCCCCCTTCAAGTCGGGCGACCAGGTCATCGCCTTCGTTAACAGCATGGGCGGCACGCCGGTCTCCGAGCTCTACGCCGTCTATCGCAAGCTGGCCGAGATCTGCGAGGCCCGGGGCGTCAAGATCGTGCGCAACCTGATCGGCCCCTACATCACCTCGCTGGAGATGGCCGGCTTCTCCATCACCCTGCTCAAGGCCGATGACGAGATCCTGAAGTTCTGGGACGCACCGGTCAACACCCCCGGCCTGCGCTGGGGGGCCTAAGCGCATCCGTAGGGGCTGCCGCCCGGCGGCAGCCCCTCCTCATCGAGGATGAATCAGTATGTCAGTCACCCGAGACCAGATCGTGGCCTGGCTGGAAGAGTCTGCCACCGTCCTGATGGCCAACAAGGAGTTGCTCACTCAACTGGACTCCGCCATCGGCGACGCCGACCACGGCATCAACATGGCGCGCGGCTTCACCAAAGTCATGGAGAAGCTGCCCACCGTGGCCGACAAGGATATCGGCAACATTCTCAAGACCACGGGCATGACCCTGATCTCCAGCGTCGGCGGCGCCAGCGGCCCGCTCTACGGCACCTTCTATATGCGCAGTGGCATGGCCATTGGCAGCAAAGAGGAGCTGACCGACGAAGACCTCTTCCAGCTTCTGAAGACTGGGGCGGATGGCATCATCCAGCGCGGCCGGGCCCAGCTGGGCGACAAGACGATGATCGACGCCTGGCTGCCCGCCCTCGACGCGCTGCGCGCTGCCCTGGACGACCATGCCGGCACCGTGGCGGCCGTCCGCGCCGCCGTGAATGCCGCCGAACAGGGCGTCCAGGACACCATCCCGCTCCAAGCCCGCAAAGGGCGCGCCAGCTATCTCGGCGAACGCAGCATCGGCCACCAGGATCCCGGGGCGACGTCGACCTTCCTCATCCTCAAGGCCCTCTTGACCACGTTGGAAGACGATTAACACGCTCCCCTCATGGAGCCCTTCCGTATCATCACACAAGGAGACCAAACTATGGCCAAGTACGTAGCCGCTATCGATCAAGGAACGACCAGCACGCGCTGCATGATCTTCAACCATGCCGGCGAGCCCGTGGGCGTGCACCAGCTGGAGCACGAGCAAATCTACCCCAAGCCGGGCTGGGTCGAGCACGACCCCATGGAGATCATGGCCCGCACGGTCGACGTCATCAAGGGCGCCATGCAGCGCGCCGGCGCCAAGGCCTCGGACATCGCCGCCATCGGCGTCACCAACCAGCGCGAGACAACAGTCGTCTGGAATAAGAAGACGGGTAAGCCTTACTACAACGCCATCGTCTGGCAGGACACCCGCACAGACAAGATCTGCAACGCCCTCGCCAAGGACGGCGGGCAGGACCGCTTCCGGGCCAAGGTCGGCCTGCCGCTGGCGACCTACTTCTCCGGCCCCAAGGTGCGCTGGATCCTGGATAACGTCGCCGGCGTCCGCGAGGCGGCCGAGAAGGGTGAGGCCGTCTTCGACAACATCGACACCTGGGTCATCTGGAATATCACCGGCGGCGTCGACGGCGGCGCCCACGTCACAGATGTGTCCAACGCCAGCCGCACCATGCTGATGAACCTGGCAACCCTGGACTGGGACGACGAGATCTGCGGCATCATGGGCGTGCCCAAGAAGATGCTCCCGGCCGTCAAGCCCTCCTCCGCGGTCTATGGCCACACGCTCGAGAACGGCCCCTTCGGCGGGCGTATCCCCGTCAGCGGCGACCTGGGCGACCAGCAGGCGGCCACCGTCGGCCAGGCCTGCTTCAGCCCCGGCGAGGCCAAGAACACCTATGGTACCGGCTGCTTCATGCTCCTCAACACGGGCACCGAAGCCGTCCAGTCCAAGAACGGCCTGCTGACGACGCTGTGCTACAAGTTCGGCGACGAGCCGGCCGTCTACGCCCTCGAGGGCTCCATCGCCATCACCGGCGCCCTCGTGCAGTGGCTCCGCGACAACCTCCAGCTCATCGAGAACTCCAAGGACGTGGAGAACCTGGCCACGACGGTCGAGGACAATGGCGGCATCTACTTCGTGCCGGCATTCTCCGGCCTCTTCGCCCCCTACTGGAAGTCCGACGCCCGCGGCGCCATCGTCGGCATGACCCGCTACGTCACCCGGGGCCACTTCGCCCGCGCCGCCCTGGAGGCCACCGCCTACCAGACCCGCGAGGTCCTGGACGCCATGAACGCCGACTCCGGCGTGGACCTGACGGCCCTCAAGGTGGACGGCGGCATGGTCTACAACGACCTGCTCATGCAGTTCCAGGCCGACGTGCTGGACGTGCCCGTCATCCGCCCGAAGGTCGCGGAAACCACCGCCCTCGGCGCCGCCTACGCCGCCGGCCTGGCCGTCGGCTTCTGGGCTGGCACGGACGACATGCGCGCCAACTGGGGCATGGACAAGACGTGGAATCCCAAGGCTGGCAGCAACGCCAGCACCGAACTGTTCGCCCAATGGAAGAAGGCGGTCACCCGCACCTTCGACTGGGTAGAGTAATCACGTAAGTTTGGCTGACCTCCCGGAGGCCCTCTACCTCCGGGAGGTCACCCTGCCGGACGCCACGGGGGAACACATGGCTATGTTTCATGCCCTGATCGTCGGGGGCGGCGGTACCGGCGCGGCCGTGGCCCATGACCTGGCCCTGCGCGGCCTCCAGGTCACGCTCGTCGAACGCGGCGAAGTGACCTCCGGCACCACCGGGCGCCACCACGGCCTGCTCCATAGCGGCGCCCGCTACGCGGTCAAAGACCAGGAGTCCGCCGTCGAGTGCATCGAGGAAAACCAGATCCTGCGCCGCATCGCCCCAGGCAGCTTCGAAGAAAACGACGGCCTCTTCGTGGCCATCAGCGAAGAGGACCTGGTCTATAGCCAGCTCTTCATCGAGTCGTGCCAGGAGTGCGGCATCCCGGTGCGCCGCCTCACCCGGGAGCAGGCCTTGCGCCTCGAGCCCAACCTGAATCCGGACCTCAAGATGGCTGTCCAGGTGCCCGACGCCACCATGGACGCCATGCGCATGCCCCTGCGCTTCTTCGCCACGGCCAAACGCAACGGCGCCGCCATCCGGCCGTTCACCGAAGTCGTGGACGTGATCAAGCGCGGCGACACCGTCGCCGGCGTGCGTGTGCGCGATCACCGGACCAACCGGGACGAGGAGATCACGGCCGACATCGTCATCAACGCCGCCGGCGCCTGGTCTGGCAAGCTGGCCGATATGGTCGGCGTCGAGGTGCCCATCCGGCCCTCCCCCGGCGTCATGCTCGCGGTCCGTGGCCGGCTGTGCAACATGGTCATCAACCACCTGCACACCTCCGGCGACGGCGACATCATCGTCCCGCAGCGTGGGCTGTCGGTGGTCGGGACCACCTCCTGGGTCGTCGACGACCCGGACAACCTCGGCCTGCCCCAGGACCACGTGCAAAAGATGTGGGACACCGGCGCCGAGCTGATCCCGGCCGTCCGGCAGGCGCCCTTCCGCGCCGCCTGGTCCGCCGCCCGGCCGCTCATCGGCCCGCGCGGCGCCGACACCGGCCGCGAGTTGAGCCGGACGTTCAAGTGCTTCGACCACGCCGACGAAGGGGTCGAAGGGTTTGTGACCATCACCGGCGGCAAAGCCACCACCCTCCGCGGCATGGCCGAGGCGACGGCCGACGTGGTCGTCCAGAAGCTGGGCGTCGACGCCCCCTGCCAGACCCGGGAAACGGTGCTGCTGCCCCATGCGGCGTACTATGACTAGTCGGCTGGTTGGTTCGTTGGCTGGTTGGTTCGTTGGCCGGTCACCAACGAACTAACAAACCAACAAACCAACAAACTACCAAACCCGAGGCCACCATGCCCAACCAACAGGCAACCCTCCGCGTCTTTCGTTACAAGCAGGGTCAGGACGCGCCGTCCTACCAGACGTTCTCGGTGCCGGCAGACGAGCACACCACGGTGCTGGTCGCCCTCCAGGACATCCGCCGCGACCAGGATCCCAGCCTGGCACTGCGCCACTCCTGCCACCACGCCTCGTGCGGCACCTGCGGCATGAAGGTGAACGGCCGGGAGGTGCTCAGTTGCGTGACGCACGTGCTGGACGAAGGGTCCGAGCTCGTGGTCGAGCCGCTGGACAGCCTGCCGCTGATCACCGACCTCGTGGTCGACATGGGCGCCTTCTACGATCGCTACCTGCCGGCAGGGATGCCCTATATCCGCGGCAGCGAGTTCCTGCCCGACGCGACCCTGCCGGACGGCATCGACCACTACACCCGCTACGAGAATTGCCTCGAGTGCGGCCTCTGCGTCTCGGCCTGCCCCATCACGGGCAGCAGCTCCGCCTACGTCGGCCCGGCAGCCCTGGCCGCCGCCTGGCGCGTCGTGGCCGAGCCCCGCGGCCAGGATCCCAACGCCGCCCTCGACTGGGTCGACAACCCGAACGGCTGCTGGCGCTGCCACGTCGCCTACGAGTGCACCGCCGCCTGCCCGTCCGACGTAGAACCCGCCGAATCGATCATGGCCCTCCGCCGCCGCCTCACCCGGCGGAAGATCGGGCGGTGGTTTGGCATGGGTGATTAGTTGGTTCGATAGTTGGTTGGCTGGTTGGCCAGGCAACAGGCCACCAACAAACCAGCAAACCCGCAAGCGAACAAACGAACAAACCAGCAGACTAACGAACAATCCGCCCCCAGGAGCACCCCTATGACCGACACTCCCCTCCACCACGACCCGGTCCGGCCTCGGCGGCCGCTCCAGGCCTGGTTCGACGTGCGCCGGCGGCGCCTGGGTAGCTGGGCCTTCGCCCTCAACCGCCTGACCGGGCTCGGCCTCACGCTCTACCTCTTTCTCCACCTGTTCGTGCTCAGCAACCTGCTGCGCGGTGAGGCAGGCTGGAACGACTTTCTGCGCCTGGCCCGCACGCCCCTTTTCCTGGCGCTGGATGTCATCCTCATTTTCGGCATCCTCTACCACGGGCTCAACGGCATCCGCGTGGCCCTGGTCGGCATGGGCGTTGGCGCCCGCCAGCACCGGCGCCTGTTCTGGGCCCTGATGGTGCCCGGCCTGGCCCTGCTGGCCATCAGCGCCTGGCTCGTCTTTACCAAGTAGGAGGGTTCCCATGGCAGGTCTGACGTCCACCCAACCCGTGACCGAACGCGCCGGGCGCGGCGGTCTGGCCGGGGCCCTCTGGCTGGTGCAGGCGATCTCCGGGCTCCTCCTGGTCGCCCTGTTGCTGCTGCACATGATCGCCCACCACTTCGTCGTCGAGGGCGGCCTGCGCGACTACCAGCAGGTCCTCGACTACGTGGCCAACCCGGTCATCTTTTTCCTGGAAGTGGTCTTCCTCGTCGTCGTGACGGCCCACGCCATGCTGGGCCTGCGCGCGATCGCCCTGGACATGAATCTCAAGGCGGCGACGCAACGGGCCGTGGACTGGCTCCTGGTCGTCGTCGGCGCCGTGGCGCTGGGCTATGGCCTCTATCTGGCCGTGGCGCTGCAGCGGTTATAGGGCATGAGCAAACGATCGCGACGCCGGCCGAAGCCGCGGCCAAAGCAGGCTGAGGAGACCCCGCGAGCCAGAAGCCGCGAGCCCTGGCTGAAGATGCGCACCGGCCTCATCGCCGTGACGATCGCCAGCCTCGCCCTGGCCATCTTCGTGGCCTGGCAGGTCTTTCCGTCCGGCGGTTTGAGCCAGGCCCTGCTCTACGGCGGCGGCTTTGGGGGCAGTATTTGGATCGTCTTCTACCTTACCTTTCGCCTCAATTCATGGTTCAAGAGACGGTAGATTCCCTGGCCGGTGGAGGAGCGCTGGATTGGGAGTGGCTCTGGTCGCCGTATGATGACGCCGCCTACGACGCCGTCCTGGCTGCGGTGCGCACCGACGACGTCGTCCTGGAGATCGGCGCCGGCGATCTGCGCCTGGCCCGCCGCCTGGCGGCGAAGGCCCGGCGCGTCGTCGCGGTCGAGCGGCGCGCCGCCCTCCTGCCGGCAGCCGAGACCCTGCCCCCCAACCTGACCGTCGTCGCCGGCGACGCCCGGACCCTGCCGTTCCCCGCGGAGACGACCGTCGCCGTCC
>JBFGLK010000058.1:0-10131 GCA_041576195.1 Promineifilaceae bacterium (SeqCode) | reverse complement strand
GCGGCCGCCAAGACGCCGTTGCCGGGGAGGGTGAGTCAGTTCAGCGGCCGCCAAGACGCCGTTGCCGGGGAGGGTGAGTCAGTTCAGCGGCCGCCAAGACGCCGTGGCCGGGGAGGGTGAGTCAGTTCAGCGGCCGCCAAGACGCCGTTGCCGGGGAGGGTGAGTCAGTTCAGCGGCCGCCGAAGGACGCCGTAGCGAAGACGACGTGGAAGGGCTGGCAGTAGATCATGACGCCGGCGTAGCGCGTGAGATCGACGTCGTCCGGGATGTCGTAGTTCTGATTGCCGACGTTGCCTTTGAGCGAGCCCAGGTCGACGGTGGCGCCCAGGGCGTCGTGGCTGGCGCCGCCGATGTTCTCCACCAGCAGCACGTGCAGATCTGGGCCGTTGGTGACGCGAAACGCCTCGAAGCGAAGCACGCGGGCCTCGCCTTGCTGGAAGATCGCCGCCCGGCCCTCGCCCTGGTGGAAGTCGTCGGCGTTCTGGAAGCGGCCCTCCGCCACGAGCGTCCAGTCCGCCACGAGCGGCGGCTCGGTCATCTCGTGATCGGGCATGGCGGCGCTCAGGGCCATCAGGCGTTCCTCCAGATCGGCCTGTTGTGCCGGGGGCAGGCCGGCCACGAACGCCTCGTCCACCTGCTGCATGGCCGCGTCCATGGCTGCGGCCATCTCGTCCGGGTCCATCGACGGGATATCGGCCGCTGCCGGCAGGTCGAAGGGAAACGCCTCATCTACCGCTTCGTCGATGAAGAGGGGGGAGGCCAGGTACCAGGCGGCGGCAGCCAGGGCCAGGACGGCCACGGCGGCCAGGACCCCAACGAGTAAGCGGTGGCGACGGAGCCATTCCATAGCATTCTCCTTTGTGGCGTGATATGCCGGCAGCGCGAGGCGCGAGCGGGCCCATCGGCTGACGGCAGTCGGCGACCTAGCGGGTCGCCTTATCGAACAGACTCAGCAACCGGTCCCAGCCCTGGCGAACGCGGAAGGAGCGGGCGCGCCAGGTGCCGACGATGCCGTAGGGGAGGAAAAGCACCAGGAGCACGTAGACCAGCCCCAGAAGGAAGCTGGCGGCCTCGCCAAACCAACGATCCAGGTAGAACTCGAGCAGGCGGAACAGCGCCGCGCCGAGGATCGCCCCGCTGAGCGTGCCGACGCCGCCCATGAGAATGATGAGTAACGCCGCCACGGTCCAGCCCAGGCCGGCGACGTTGGGGCTGACGATAGGCTGGTGCAGGGTGTGCAGCATGCCGGCAAACGCCGCGGTGAGTGAGGAGACGACCAGAGCCACGAGTTTGAAGGTGAATGTATTGTAGCCGAGCATGAGGGCCCGGTCCTCGTTCTCGCGAATGGCCACGCAGACGCGGCCGGTAGGCGAGTCGACGAAGCGTCGATAGAGCAGGTACACGGCGACGGTGGCCAACAGGGCGATGACGTAGAAGCGGAAGCGTTCGTTGGCGGTGTTGATCCATGCCGGCACGATCACGCCCTGCAACCCCACGTCAGCCCCGGTCAGGCGCTGCAACTCGGTCGAGCGCACCACGGTCTGGAACACGGAGGCCAGCCCCAGAGTTACCAGGGCGAAGGTGACGCCCTTGACCCGCGGCAGCACGACGGCGAACAGCAGAGCCTGGAGCACGCCGGCGACGATCAGGCCCAGCATCGTGGGGCCCAGGCCCCAGCCGAGCGTCTTCAAGGCGATGCCAGTGAAGTAGGCGCCGACGGCGAAGAACATGGCGTGCCCGAAGGAGAGCAGGCCGGTGATGCCCAGGACGAGGTCATAGCTGATGGCGTAGATCGCCAGAATAAACACCTCGATCAGCAGGCCCTGCAGGAACTTGGCGTTGCCCTGAGCGCTGTTTAGGACGGCGCCCGGCCCCTGGCCATCCACGGCGGCGATGGCGAAGGGCAGGGCCAGCATGGCCAGCGTCAGCAGAAGGACGGCGCGGGTGTGGGAGGTGCGGAGAGTGGAGAGCATGTGGGTGGTCGCGCGGTCGCGTGGTCGGGCCGGTCGGAGCAGGTGACCAGCCGACTACCCGACCAAGCGGACTATTCCTTCCTGCCGAACAACCCGTGCGGCAGGACCAGCAAAATGATGACCATGAGTAAAACGGTCGATGCCGGCACCAACGGGGGTGACGGCTTGAACGGCTCGGCCAGGAATGGCAGGTTGATGCCAATTTGACCGTACTTAATGATGAACTGCTGCAGCAGCCCGACGAGCACGGCCCCCGCCGCAGCGCCGGGAAAGCTGGTCAGGCCACCGATGGCCAGGGCAATGAGGGCAAGCAAGAGCAGCCGCGTGCCCATCTCCGTCGCCAGGCCAATGGACGGGGCCGCCAGGACACCGCCCAGCGCGGCCAGAGCCACGCCCAGGGCGAAGACGAGCGTGAAGACGCGGCGCACATTGATGCCCAGCGCCTCGACCATCTCGCCGTCCTGCACGCCGGCCCGAATAATCATGCCCAGGCGTGTCCGCTGCAACAGCAACCAGATGGCCACCAGCACGATCAGGCCGACCAGGATGATGAAGACCTCGTTGTAGGTGCGGATGCGGCCGTCAAAGAGCAGGATAGTCGAGCAGTTGAAGGTCAGCAGGTCGGACAGGGAAGTGGCCGGACAGCCGGGGCCCGTGCCATTAAAGAAGGCCGCCTTGGGCATGGTGAATTCAGGCCGCCCCCAGATGGTGCGGACCACCTCGATGCCGATGAAGCTCAGTCCCAGCGTCAGCATGATCTGGTAGATGGGCCGGTCGTAGAGTGGCCGGATGAGCGTCATCTCGATGAGACCGCCCAGGATGAAGCCGACGACCGTGGCCACGCCCATCGCCAGGAAGAAACGGCCGGTCGAGGGCATGAGAAACAGGTAGGCCGTGAGCAGGTTGTTCTGGGACCAGACCAGCACGGCCACGATGGTCAGCAAGACCACGAGCAGGCGGCGGCGCCAGGGGAGGCGTCCGGCCGGTGCCCCCCGACGCCAACGCTGCAGGCCGGCCAGCGCCAGGCCAAATAGCGCCCCGCCCAGCAGGGTACTGGCCATGGCCAGCGCGGGCGATAGCCCCTGGAAGACGGCGGCGGGAGGTATAGCCAGGCGCCCCTGGTCCAGCGCCAGCGCGTACGAGCCCGGGCTTTCGGCGAAGAGATCGGGGTTCCAGATGGCCACCGGCCAGCGGGCAAAGGTGACTGCCAGGAGCGCCACGCCGGTCGCCACGGCGGCCCAGGGCCAGCCGCGGGCGACGGTCCGGGACGGGGCCCAGCCGGCGAGCAGGGCATCCCAAACAGGCTCCAGGAGCAGGCCCGCGGCGAGGAGTAGTACAGGCGGCAGCAGGTCGACGAACGTGTCCGGTCGCACGTAGACCGTCCAGCCAACATAGGCGCCGATCATGAAGAGCTCGCCGTGGGCCAGGTTGAGCACGTCCATGAGGCCGAAGATCAGGGACAGTCCGGAGGCGACAAGAAAGGTGATGGCGCCCACGGACAACCCACGCAGCACCGTGATGGCCCAGTCCCGCGTCTCCATACCCTGGATGGCGGTGAAGAACAGGACCGCCAGGACGGATAAGGTGATGATGCGGGTGCGGTTCTTACGGAGGGAGTCGAGCATAAGCGGTTACGCGGCTCCGAGATAACGTTGGATCATGTTCCTGTCCTTCGCCAGGTCGGCCATGAGGCCGTGATGGATGGACCGGCCCTCTTCGATGATGACGTAGGTCTCGGCGAGCTGGCTGGCGACCAGGAAGTTCTGCTCCACGAGGACGACCGTCGTTTGCGCGGAGAGCTGGCGAATGGCGGCGATCAGTTGCTCGATGATGACTGGGGCCAGCCCTTCGCTGGGCTCGTCGATGAGCAACAGCCGATTGTCGGGCACGAGCGCCCGGGCCACCGCCAGCATCTGTTGTTGCCCGCCGGATAGATTGGCGCCGGAGAGCTTGATGAGGCGCTTCAGATCTGGAAAGAGCCCGAAGATGAGTTCTTCCTTGCGGGCAAAGTCACCCGGGCGGCGCTCGGCGATGCGCAGGTTCTCAAGCACGCTGAGATCGCGGAAGATAGCCCGGTGCTCGGGCACGAAGCCAATGCCCATGGCGGCGATGTCGAAGCTGCGCCGGCCCTGTATCTGCTGACCGTCGAAGACAACCCGTCCCTGGCGCGGGGGCGTCAGGCCGAGGATGGTTTTGAGCGTCGTGGTCTTGCCGGCACCGTTGCGGCCCAACAGCGCCACGATGCTGCCTGCCGGCACGTCGAAGGAGACCCCCTCCAGGATGTGGAACTGGCCGATGAAGGTGTGGACGTCGGTGAGGGAGAGGAGAGAGGGCATGGAGGACTGTAGCTGGTTGGTTGGTTGGTTGGTTAGTTGGTTAGTTGGTTAGTTGGTTAGTTGGCTTATTGGCTGGTGGAGGGTGTAGGTAGTGGGGGATTCTTTTATGGTACGCGTGCGCTGGTAGTTGATGTAGGCGTTTATTTCGCGGGCGAGTTGGTCCAGCTCGTCCTTGAGTTCTCTATGACGTTCGGCGGTGAGGAGACCGCGCCGCTCGGCGCGCCGTAGCCAGTAGGCCGTCTCGCGGAGCGAACCACGGGCAATGTGCAAAAAGCGAATGATGTCCCTCGAGTGGTGGCGACCCGAACCTTCGGCGATGTTCGCGCCAATCGAGTCAGCTGCACGGACCAGCTGCTGCCCAACAGTGTTCCGGGCAAAAGCCGACCACGTCGACACGACGTGCCAGATCCCGTCCGACAGCCGCTCCTCCCGTCGATAAAACCGCGAATCTTCGATCGCTTGATATGGCAGAACCAACCTCCGTAACACCAGTCAACCAACTAACTATCCAACAAACCAACTACCCCCCCAACTCATAGAGCCCGCCAAGATACGCTGTCTGCACCCCCTCGTTGTCGGCGATCTCAGCGGGCGTGCCTTCGGCGAGGAGCTGGCCCTGGTGCATAACGGAGATGCGGTCCGAGACACGCATGACCACGTTCATGTTGTGCTCCACGAGCATAATCGTCTTGCCGCCCGCCTGCTGGATTCCCTGTATCAGGTCCATTAGACCGGGCACCTGCTCCGACGCCATACCAGCTGTCGGCTCATCCAGGAGCAGGAGTTCCGGGTCAGGGGCCAGGATCATACCCAGCTCCAGCTTGCGCTGGGCACCGTGGGGCAACATCCGGGCCGGCAGCAACGCCTCGCGCGTCAGATCGACCTGCTCGGCCACCGCCCAGGCCCGCTCCTCGTACACCCGGAAGGCACGATGCGAGCGGAACAGGCGGAAATTGTCGCGGCCCAGCGCCTGGCAGGCCAGACGGATGTTCTCCAGCACGGTCAGATTGGGGAAGATGTTCGTAATCTGAAAGGAGCGGCCGATACCCAGGTGGGCCGTGCGGTGGACCGGCAGCCTGGTGATCTCCTGTCCCTTGAAGAATACCTGGCCGCTCGTCGGGGCCAGGTTGCCGCTGAGCATATTGAAGAACGTGGTCTTGCCGGCACCGTTCGGCCCGATGATCGAGTGCAGCGTGCCGGCCTCCACGCGGAGGCTGACGTCGGCCACCGCGACCAGCGCACCGAACTCACGGCGCAGATTGCGTGTCTCGAGGAGGGGGGTGGGCATCGGTGGTGAGTTGGTTGGATAGTTGGCCTGATTGCTGGTTGGCTGGTTGGCCGGTTAGTTGGTTGGCCACGAGCCAACAAACCAACTAACCAACCAGCCAACGATCAGGAATTGCTATTGCCCGCTCAAACTGCCGTACGGCAGATCGCCGCAGCGATCCTTGAGCGTTTCCGGTAGCAGGCAAGGAACGTCGGGTCGATTGGTCTCCACCAGCTCGAAGTAGCGGAACTCGGGGTCATCCACGTTGAGTAGAGTGACGATGTACATGTCCTGAATGGCCACATGGTCTTCGGGTCGGATGTAGATGGTGCCCTTCGGCCCTTCGAACTCCATTCCTTCCATGGCCGGGATGAGCGCCGCGGCGCTGGCGTCACCGCCGGTCTTCCGCAGGGCCTCGACGATTAGCAGGGCGGCGTTCATGCCGTCCGCGTCGAACAGATCCGGCGGCACGCCGTAGCGCGCCTTGGTCTGCTCGACGAGCCAGTCGTTGACCTCGTTATCCGGCAGCGAGTAATGGTAGAGAATGCCACTGGTCGAGCCAATGGCGTTGGAGAAGAATGCCGGCAAGACGACGTTGTCGACGAAGCCGGAGGCCATGGCCATCTCGTCTATCACGCCCAGGTCAGTGGCGGCCTGCATCATGGGGACGAAACCGCTGCCGGCCCAGGTCACCAGGAAGGCCTCGGCGCCGGAGGCCAGGATCTCCTCCATGTACGGGGTGAACTCGGTCGTGTCGGCTGGGGCGAAGATGTCGTCGGCCACGAATTCGCCGCCAAACAGCGTGCAGGCGTCACGGAAGGCCGCCGCGCCGCCGTAGCCAAAGGAGTAGTCCGGCGCGATCTGCACGAAGGTCTCATACTCCTGAGCCAGGTACTCGCAGATGTTGACCGCGTCCTGGTAGTTGTTACGGCTGGTGCGGAACGTGTACTCGTTGAAGCTGACGCCGGTGATGTCATTAGCTGCCGCCGGGGCGACCACCAGGACGACGTCGTTTTCGCGGGCCAGCTCCTGCAGGGTGGCCGTGGCGCCAGAGCTGACGGTGCCGACCAGGATGTCGACCCCATCCACCTCGATCAGCTCGCGGCCAACGGTGGCCGTCGTCTCCGGGGTGCTCTGATCGTCCTTGATGATGATCTCGACCTCGCGGTCGCCGACGCGATATTTGTTCTCGCCAAGCACCTCGTCGGCCGCGTACTCCATCCCCAGCGGGAAGCCGCGCAGGATGTGGGCGCCGTAGATGGCCAAAGCGCCCGTGGCGTCGGTGATGAGACCGATCTTTATCGGTTCCATCGTCTCGCCCCCCATCGCCGCCTCGACGGTCGGGGCCACCTCGGTCATGGCCGCCTCAATGGTCGGCGCCGCCTCGGTGATGGCCGCCTCGACGGTGGGGGCGACGGCCTCGGCCGCGGCCTGCACGGTGGGGGCGACGGCCTCAGCCGTGCCGGCAATCCCCTCGGCCGCTTCCTGGACAGCCTGCTGCGTCTCCGGGTTGCAGGCGGACAGCGCCAGCCCCAGCGCCAGCAGAGCGACAACGGCAAATAACAGGTTCCTCTTTGACATGGTTCTCCTCCAGAAACGATTGAAAGGGTGGTTGGTTAGTTGGGTGGTTGGCTGATTGGTTAGTTGGGTGGTTGCTTGGCCACAGAAGCAGCCAAACCAGCAAACTAACAAACCAACAAACCAGCATCACCCCCCCCTGAGCTTACCCCTCTTCCTCTTCCTCGGCCACGTTCTCCAGGTCGCGCACCAGCACCAGGGCCTCGCCGTCGCAGACGATCTCGCCGGCGGCGTCGGCGCAGATGGTGCGCAGGTTGACCAGGTGCTTCTCCGGGCGCAGCCGCGTGATGGTGACCGTGGCCGTGAGCGCCTCGTCGAGCGCGGCGGGCCGGTCGAAGGTCAGCGCCTGCTTGAGCCAGTTGGTGCCCCGACCCGGCAGACGCGTCCCCAGGAGCTGGGAAAAGAGCCCGCCGAGCAAGGGGCCCGGCACACCCGGCTGAGGCGACGTGTCGCCGGTCAGCGCCCGATAGGCGGCCAGGTCGGCGGCGGTGAACGTCCGGGTCAGGGAGGCCTGCTGGCCCAGCGCGAACTCTCTCACGCGGCCACCCGCTGCCCCGCCCGCGACGGGCGCCGCTCCAGGAAGTCGCGGATACCCTGGCGGGCCTCGGCGGTCTGCACCTGGGCCACGAAGTGGACGCGCTCTTGATCGAGCCGGGCGGCGATAACCGCCGGGTCCGGTCGCAGCAGTTGCTTGGCGTGGCCGATCGACCCGGGGCGCTTGGCGGCGATGTCGCGCGCCGCGGCCAGGGTGGCGGCGTCGATGCGCCCTGCCGGCACCATCGCGTTGGCGATGCCCCACTCCAGCGCCTGGTCGGCCATGATGGTGTGATTGCGATAGAGCAGGTTGGCCGCGCGGCGCGGGCCGATGATGTCGGGCAGCAACGCCGTCCAGCCGCCATCCGGGCTGAAGCCGACCACGGCATAGTAGGGCGTAAAACGGGCGTTGGGCGTCACCAGGACGAGGTCGCCCGCCAGGACCAGGCCCAGCGACCCACCCGTCACCTGGCCGTCCACCGCGACGACGATGGGTGCCGGCAGCGTCAGCATGGCCAGGATGACCCGGTTTAACAGGCCGACCAGGCCGTCGGCGTACGCCGCGAGGGCGTCCTCGTGCTCGGCGAAGCCGCGGAGGTCGCCGCCGGTGGAGAACGAGCGCCCGTCGGCCCGCAGCACGACCGCGCGCGCGGCCGGCTCGTCGCCGACCTGGTGGAAGGCGTCGAGCAACGCCTGCAGCAGCCCCGGCACCAGGCTATTGTGCCGCTCCGCCCGGTTTAGCGTCAGGATCGCCAGATCGCCTTGTCGCCGTTGTAGGACCAGATCGCCCATCACACACCCCATTCGAGAACCGTCTCGCCTTGCAGGCCCAACTCGCCGTCTGGCCGGGTGAGCGTCACCGCCACGCGCGCACGCCGCGCCTCCGGCCATCGCTCCACCACGCGCGCCGTGATCGTGACCACCTCGCCCGCATAGGTGGGCGCCGGAAACACGAGCGTCTGCGACCGCTGCGCCGCGCCCGGGAAGTGCCGGCCCAACAGCGCGCGCACGAAGCCGTACAACATCATACCATGAGCGACCGGCCGACCGAAACGGGTGCCGGCGGCAAACGCCGGATCGACGTGAATCGGGTTGTCGTCCCGGCTGAGCGCGGCGAAGCGCTCGAAGTCCGCCAGGGTGAAGACGCGGCGCTCGGTGTGGGTCTCGTGGGGTGGCATGGTTGGTGGTTTGTTGGTTTGGTGGTTTGCTGGTTGGTTGGTTTGTTGGTTTGTTGGTTTGTTGGTTGGTTGGTTCATTGGCCAGCGAACGAGCCAACGAGCCAACTAGCAAACTATCCAACTAGCGAACTATCCAACCAGCAAACTATCCAATCAACTCCCGGAGCTCCCGCTTCAACACCTTGCCGGCAGCAGTGCGCGGGAGGCCCTCGACGAAGACGACGGACTTCGGGATCTTGTAGCGGGCCAGCTTGCCCTGGCAGAAGTCGATGAGCTCCTCGGCCGTGGCCCGCCGGCCGGCCTTGAGCACGACGACGGCCCGGCCCACCTCCTGCCAGCGCGGGTCCGGCACGCCGATGACGGCCACCTCGGCCACGGCCGGGTGCCGGTAGAGGACGTTCTCCACTTCCGCCGGGTAGACGTTCTCGCCGCCGGAGATGAACATGTCCTTCCAGCGGTCCACGACAGTATAGAACCCTTCCTCGTCATAGGTGGCCGCGTCGCCGGAGTGCAACCAGCCGTCGCGCAGCGCCTCGGCGGTGGCCTCGGGCCGGTTCCAATAGCCCGTGGTCACGTTGCCGCCGCGAATGAGTAGCTCGCCGACCTCGCCGGGCCCGAGCGTCCGCCCCTCGCGGTCGACGATGCGCACGTCGGTGTGCAGCACCGGCTTGCCGACCGAGCCGGCCTTGCGCACCGCGTTCTCCCGGTCGATGATGAAGACGGTGGGGCCGGTCTCCGTCATGCCGAAGCCCTGCTGGATGATGAGGCCGCGCGCGGCGAAGTCGTGCACGAGCGATGGCGGCAGCGAGGAGCCGCCGCTGCCCCAGTGGCGCACGCTGGAGAGATCGTAGCGGTCGAAGTCCGGGAACCGGGCCAGGGCCAGGTAGATGGCGGGCACCAGCAGGATGACGCTGACGCGATGCGCCTCGATCAGGCCGAGCAGGGTCGCCGGGTCGAAGGCGCGCTGCACGATGAGGGCGCCGCCGGCGTGGTGGGTGGGGCCGGCATAGAGGCCGAGGCCACCGGCGTGGAAGGCGGGCAAGACGTTGAGGTTGACGTCCCGGGCGGTGAGTTCGATGGCCGCGCCCATGCCGACGGCGTTGTAGAAGAAGTTGCCGTAGGTGACCTGCGCCCCCTTGGGCCGGCCGGTGGTGCCGGAGGTGTAGAGGATGGCCCAGGTGTCGTCGTAGCGCAGCCGGGGTGCCGGCACGCCCTCCGGCCGCCCGGCCGCCAGGGCCGCCTCGTACGGCACGGCGCCCTTCGCT